>NZ_JAKUGE010000021.1:0-92257 GCF_022663795.1 Bacillus cereus group sp. BfR-BA-01349 | reverse complement strand
AGTTCTTCTAATTTTCCCCATAAAAAATCCCCTCCATAATAAACAGTAAAGTAACTTTCTTTCAACTGTCTACTATAAGGGGATCATATCAATGAGGATCGGATTGCTGAAATGAAGGTGACTACAAAAGAAGAGCATTCTGTTATTCTTCGTCTAGTAGTTGATTTAGAAAGTAAAACTATTAGGGCGACGAGTGCGGAAATAGTGAATGGATTCTGCCCTCTGTGCAAACAGAAAAGGGACGAATGTAGTGAACTTAATGACTTGCAAAACAAAATGGAAATTTTAGAAGAAGCCTACGATTGGGTGAGAGAACATCCGGAATATCGTTTTCAATTATCTTTTTACGAGTACAATAAATTTGAAGTAGTAAAGTGAATTTTGCATCTTAACAACTTATAGAAGGACTTGGTCAACTAGAAATAAGCTTGTATAACAAGGAAGGGATGTATTTGATTCTGCAACAAATGTCATCTTGCATCAAAAAAATTTGAAAATAAACATGTTTTATTATAAAGCAGAAAAATCGATTCTTAGTAGAGTCGGTTTTTAATATAAATAAAAGAGCGCTTATTAAAAGCGCCCAGTAACAACAGTTATATGGAAGTATTTATCCCGTAAAAGCCCGATTGGTGAGGGTTAATAATTAGTGGGGGATGAACAAAACCCCACTGATTAAAGTTTCACTTTATTCAATACCGCTCGGATCAAACGAATACTGCTGCTTATTCTCAATCCGCTCAATCACATCTTGCAGCTCATCCGGCTTCAGAAACTCAATAGGAGAGAAGCCTTTTTCAAATGTAAGTGTGTCTGCTTCAATCATAAGTACATATCGATCATTTACCTTCGCAATATGTATTTGATCCCCGAAATCCGCAAGCAACGCCTTCACAGAGATATGATCGGCTTTTAGTTTTAATTCCACTTCAGGAGCATGCTCAACGATTTGAGCGGTAGCTTCCATTACTTCTTCGGTTGAAAATTGTTCCATAATTTCGCGTTTCGGACTGGCAGCCCATACTTCCATTGCTTGGTCGAATTGTTCGCGTTCTTCCGTACCTTCTTCAAATACATCTTCAATTTGGTCATATACCATGTCCATTACTTGTGTTTTCATAATTTCAGGCATAGAGCGTTCATACTCGACGAATTTTAAGAAGTCTTCAAAATAACGGGCGTGTGATGCTTGATGAATTTTTAGTTCGCCTACTTCAACCATCCCTTCTTCAGGCATGTACGGATATTGGATAGATTTCATATTCTTTGTTGTGATGGCCATTTCAACGTTACGAATCAGTGTTGATTCATCAGAAATAGAAGCAACCTTTGGTTCAAAGCCGCATTTCATTACGAATACGAATGGATCATCAAAGTATTTGCGTAGTTTTGCCTGAGCAATTAAAAATACACCACTACGTACAGCGCTTGTGTCAAGATATGTATAAACGAGAGGTTCGCTCATATCTTTAAAGTTTTCTTTTGTTTCTGCAAAGCGAATACGATTAAAAAGGTTGTAATGAGGGTTTGAATCAAGTTCGTGCCCTTCTTCTACAATAAAGCGACCAATTTTTGTTGGGGCTTGTTCTGTTTTTGCATGACGTTCTACTTTTCGCTTCGATATTTTTAATAACTCACCATTCAAAAATTCTTTTAAGGAGCTATCTTCATATTCTTCAGCGTCTAAAGTTTGAAAATGTTTGTAGCGTTTATCAACTGCTTCACCTTTTCCTTCTACTTGTACAACATAAAAGGAAAGATAATTTATTTCAAAATCCATATTTATCACCTTGTTTCATTTCATTAACTCTTATCAGTATAGAGATGGAAAAAACTTTCGTCAATTTATATAAGGAAGGGGGAGCCCCTTCCTTATATAATTTTTATTTTTTCAATTAAAATCCGTCTTCTAATGCTGCGAAAGGAATATTTAGTCTGTTTTCTACTGTGCGTAAACGTTGGTTTAAGCGGTTGAGTCTACGTGTATGGCGCTCAACTGTATTTTCTAGTTGACGTACTCTTTGTTCAAGCTCATTTACGCGTCTTTCTAATTGACGATTTCCAGTGCCAGGAAAAGAGATTGGAAGTTGGAATTGTCTATTTTGGTCGTATGGATTCGTGTGCTCTGCTTGATCTATATAAGATTGATATTGTGTTTGTAAGTCATACTGTGGTTGTTGGTACGCATATTGATTATATGGATCATATGGATTGTAGGGATACATAATAACATCCTCCATTTCTTTAAAATAGGTTGAATACACCATAATGTATGTGCAAAAGCGGAGCGGTGGCACGGCAAATACCTATTTATGTTGACGGGATTTCTCTTTATCCCGCTATTTGCTGGGCAATAAGACCCCCATGTCAAAATTCAGCAGAAACAAAGAAGGTCGGGATGCCCGTAAAACCCCCACTGATTACAATTTCACTTTATAAAAAATAGCTTGAGGGTTTTTGATTTGTATTTCTTTTGTTTAATGGTATATACTGGATAAAAGGGGGAGTTTACATAAAAGTTACAATTCTATCAAACTCAAACTTTTATGTAAATATGTATAGACATTTATAAAAGAAAAGAGTAATTTATATAGAGTGAAAAATAACTTGTAACATTTTATAAACATATTGTAAAATGATTGTAACAAAACATACATAAAAATGAAATAAATACATAATAGTGATGTTGGGGAAAGGGAGAGAGTATATTGTTCCGTAAAGTAAAGGGTATATTAGTTGGGGTGTTATGTGTAGCTATAATGAGTGGCTGTGGTGCAAAAGTAAGTGATGTTGCATTGGTAAGTGATATTGGTGGGCACACTGTAGAGGCTAAAGCAGAAGTACAGGATATTATTAGTTTAGTTGATGGTCGAACTGGTACTGAAGTGAAAAAATTAGATTTATCTGGTTTAGGCTATTTTGAAGATGAAGCGAAATTTAAAAAGTCTGTAACAAAGGTTGTTGGTGAGGTTGGAAAAAGCGTCGACAAAAAAATGGTTCCTTCACGTATAGCACCTGATGGAAGTTGGCAAGAAGGAAAACCTTCTTATGAATTAATGGAAAAAGAATTAGTAGATAAATTGTTAAACGTTGGTATGTGGGATGCTACGTATCAGTTGCCGATCGTGGAGAAAAAACCAGTCGCAACATTAAGTGATGCGCAAGGAAATGGTACGGTAATTGGTAGATATGAAACGAACTTAGGTGGTTCAACAGGTGGCCGTATTGAGAATATTCGTTTGTCAGCAGCGAGCATAAATGGAGTTGTGTTAGCAAAAGGAGACCGTTTCTCTTTTAATTCATTAATCGGTGATACAACACCAGATAAAGGATATCAATTAGGGAAAGAAATAGTTGATGGTAAATTAGTAGATGGATATGGTGGTGGTGTTTGTCAAACATCTTCAACTTTATACAATGCAGCAGATCAAGCTGGCCTGAAAATGGTGGAGAGAACTACACATTCTAAAACGGTAGGTTATGTTCCACAAGGAAGAGATGCTACAATTGCATATCCATATTTAGATTTAGTATTTGAAAATACGAATGATGCACCTGTGAAGCTTTATATGGGCATTCAGGGTGGAAAACTAGTTGCTGAAGTACATAAAATGAGATAAGAGTTATAAAGCCACCTTTTCTGAAATTTAGAAAAGGTGGCTTTTTTATTATGAAAATAAAAATGTATGTAAATTCTGACTTTTCTTATTTACATAGGATGATTTTAGTTGTATCCTTCATAGTAACGGTTATATGTAATGGAAAAATATAGGGATAAGGAGATGGAGTTATTCATGGTACAAATTCATCCGAAAACACGTATTGGTCATATTGAATTTAAAGTGAAAGATTTAGAGCGTCAAATTGCTTTTTATGAAAATGTTGTAGGATTAGAGGTAATTAAGCAAGAGGGGAATAAAGCATATTTATCTGGAAAAGGTGGAAAGAACGCGTTACTTGTTCTTGAAAAGTTAGAGGACGGGGTACTGCAAGAACCGCGTACGACTGGTATATATCATGTAGCCTTTTTAGTTCCGACTCGTGAAGCTTTTGCTTCTGCGCTATTTGGGGTTCTTCGTAATAAAAATGTAATTGACAGCCCGGATGAGCAAGAAGGGCGTTATACATATTCAAATGAAATTTTACCAATTTCAAGGTTTAATAGTGCAAGTGATCATACATATAGCGAAGCTTTTTATTTGCAAGATTTAGAGGGGAATGGTATTGAAATTTATGCAGACCGTCCGCACGATCAATGGGGAGAAGGGCCAGGAGGAAGTACACCACTTGATTTAAAAGAATTGGCAACACTCGTTGATTATGAGTTTGATGGTTTGCCTGCTAATACTGTCGTTGGGCACGTACATTTACGAATAGCTGATGTAGAGAAATCACATGAATTTTATGTGGAAACAGTAGGTTTTGAAGTACAACAGCGTGAAGAGGATTGCTTATTTATTTCAGCAGGGGGATATCATCACCATATTGGTGCAAATACGTGGAACGGAGTAAACAACCCACACCCACCAGTACATGCAACTGGGCTAAAAGTGTATACGATTGTACTACCGTATAAAGAAGCGTTAGATGAAGTGAAAGAAAGATTAATAGAAAAACAACATGAAATAAATGAAACTACAAATGGGTTTGTGGTGGTAGATCCAAGTGGTATTACAGTGCAGTTTGAAATAGAAGCAGTGTAAAATAAGCGAGAAAGTGTATAATCACTTTCTCGCTTATTTGTGATCATTCATAGCTCAATCCAATATCTTCTTACTACATTCCCATCTTCCTCAGTGAAATCATCATCACGAAGTCCGCCGTTATGTAAAATCGTTTTTTCAGAAGCGGTATTCACTGCGTCGCAAACGACAAGTACTTTCGTGATGTCTAATTCCTTCGTTTTTTCTAATGATAATGCTAGTAATTTCGTAGCATAACCTTTTCTTCTTTCAGAAGGGCGAATGCCATAACCGATATGACCGCCAGCGTTAAATAAATGTTTGGTTAAACTATGACGTATATTAACAGCTCCGACAATTTTATTTTCATCTGTAACAAGCCAATATGTAGAGTCTGGTACCCAATTTTTAGGGATATTTATTCCTTTATGCGCATCGAGAAGTTCTTGAACCATAGCTGGGAAGTTGGCAGGATTTTTTGAGATAACCCACGGGATCATTGTTTCACCGCTATCTTTCCATTCGTTATAGAAATCTAAGTATTCTTCTTGTAAATCAGTAGTAGGCGTAAGTAATGAGACGTTCATTGTTAGTAAGCTCCTTTGTTTATGTAGTATTTATAAAAAATTATGATACAAAATGAAAGCGTTTTCTGAAGTTTCTCAACCTAATTTCATGTAATCCATCTTTGTTTTTTTAGAAAATTAGTGGAGGTTTAAAATTAGAAGTTATTTATTTTATGTTAATATTTTAAATATTAACATAAAACAGTCGGAGTATTAAGTGTATTTTAGTAGTATTCCTTCATGTTGATAAATGGATATTTGTGATAATTTTTGTTTTATCTATCTATAATGAATGAAAGGGGGAAGTGCCCGTGAGTGTAGATTTTGATTTTATTATACGAATCGGTGTTGCTGGCTTGTTAGGAGCAATGATTGGTATTGAAAGAGAAATTCGATCGAAAGAAGCTGGATTAAAGACTCATTTCCTCGTAGCGGTAGGAAGTGCGTTAATAATGGTTGTTTCGAAATATGCCTTTTCAGATATTGTGTTTGAGGAGCATATGTCTCTAGACCCAAGTCGTATTGCAGCACAAGTCGTTAGTGGAGTTGGTTTTTTAGGTGCAGGCACAATTATTATTCAAAAGCAGGCGGTGAAAGGATTAACGACCGCGGCTGGTTTATGGGCTACTGCCGGTATAGGATTAGCAATTGGAGCGGGAATGTATGTAGTAGGCATTGGAGCGACGATTCTCGTTTTAATTGGTTTAGAAATTGTAAGTCGTATTTTTAAGGTGCAATTTTTATTTCCACAAAATATAACAGTGCAAATGTTTGTAAATAAACATGAAGCGGTACAACAAATATTAGAAACACTACAAGTGAAAGACATCCCAATACTCTCATATGAGGTGGAAGCTTCACAGCAAAGTACAGAAACTGTTTATAAGGTAGGGATGCAACTGAAAAATATATCGTCAGAAGAAAAGAATGAGTTTATTCAGCATATGCAAACATTACCGGAAGTTACGTTTATAAAGTTAAAATCATAGTGTTGAAAAAGAGGATAGATGTAGCAGAAATTTTGCTATTATCTATCTTTTTTTTGATATAAAATGCACGGAAAGTCAAGCGTTAATTTTACAGGGAATGGATACATGTGTGAACGTTACCTTGTTTTTTTCTCAATACAGGACAAAAAGTAAAAATAGTAAAATAATGGAGCGGGACACTAAAAATGTAAGGTAGGGGAGAGCATGAAAGGCTATTCAAAGAAAATGTTAGTAGGGGTAAGTTTTGCTAGTTTAATGTTAGGGAGTTTTCAAGGGGTAAGTTTGGCAGAAGATACTAAGGGAGAGCAAGTTTCTTATCGAAATGTGCTAAAAATGGAGCCAGTCGGTGTACAACTACCAGTACAAGAATTAGCTCATTCATCGAAAGTGCTCGAAAGCAAGTCTTTTGAGAAAAGGTTACAATTTGCCGATTTATCACAAAGACCACCTGAGGTGAAAAAAGAAAGTAAGCAATTAGCTGTAGCGAAAACTTATACAATTGCTGAATTAAATCAATTAAGCAATCAGCAGTTAGTAGATTTACTTGTAACAATTGATTGGGAGCAAATTACGGGGCTATTTCAGTTTAATACAGACAGTCTAGCATTCTATCAAAATGATAGTAGGGTGCAGGCGATTATTGATAAATTGAAGCAGCAAGGACAAGCCTATACGAAGGATGATTCAAAAGGGATTGAGACATTAGTAGAGGTATTACGTTCAGGATTTTATTTAGGATTTTATAATTCGGAACTTAGTAAATTAAATGAACGGAGTTATCATGATAAATGCTTACCTGCATTAAAAGCGATGGCTAACAATTCAAATTTCAAGCTGGGTACATTAGAGCAAAATAGAGTGGTATCATCATACGGAAAGTTAATAGGAAACGCTTCGAGCGATGTGGAAACGATAACATCGGCTGCAAAGATTTTTAAACAATATAATGATAATTTTTCTACATTAGCAGATAATCTTTCAGCTGGAAATGCTATTTACGATATTATGCAAGGTGTTGATTACGACATTCAATCGTATTTGTACGATACGAGGAAAGCACCGAAAGATACAGTATGGTATCAGAAAATAGATAGTTATATTAATGAATTAAGTCGTTTTGCATTAATGGGAACGATTACAGCAAAAAACGGTTGGCTTATTAATAATGGCATTTATTATACAGGTAGACTCGGTACGTTCCATAGTACAGGAACGAAAGGGTTACAAGTTGTAACAGATGCGATGAAAATGTATCCGTATTTAGGGGAGCAATATTTCGTAGCTGCTGAGCAAATTGCAACAAATTATGGCGGAAAAGATGCAAATGGTAAAGTGGTGAATTTAGATCAAATAAGAGAAGATGGAAAGAAAAAATATTTGCCAAAAACGTATACGTTTGATGATGGGGCAATTGTTTTAAAAGCTGGAGATAAAGTGACAGAAGAAAAAGTAAAACGTTTATATTGGGCGGCAAAAGAAGTAAAGGCACAATTCCATCGTACGGTTGAAAGTGATCAACCTTTAGAAAAAGGAAATCCTGATGATGTATTAACGATGGTTATTTATAATAGCCCAGCAGAATATCAATTTAATCGTCAATTGTACGGTTATGAAACGAATAACGGTGGTCTTTATATAGAAGGAACAGGTACGTTCTTTACTTATGAGCGTACGCCAGAAGAAAGTATTTATAGTTTAGAAGAATTATTCAGACACGAGTTCACGCATTATTTACAAGGTAGATATGAAGTACCAGGGTTATGGGGACAAGGGAAAATATATGAAAATGAAAGATTATCTTGGTTTGAAGAAGGAAATGCTGAATTTTTTGCAGGGGCAACGAGAACGGATAATGTTGTACCGAGAAAGAGTATTATAGGAGGATTATCTTCAAATCCAGCAGAGCGTTATACGGCAGAGCGAACGTTAAATGCAAAGTATGGAACGTGGGATTTCTATAATTATTCCTTTGCTTTACAATCATATATGTACAATAAGAGATATGATATGTTCGATAAAATACATGATCTTATTAGGAAAAATGATGTAACAGCATATGATGCATATCGCTCTACATTAAGTAAAGATGCGAATTTAAATAAAGAATATCAAGACTATATGCAAATGCTAGCTGATAATCGTGAGAAATATAATGTGCCATTAGTATCAGACGATTATTTAGCGAATCATGCATCGAAGCCAGTTTCAGATATTGCAGCAGAAATAACAGCGGAAGCAAAATTGAAAAATGTATCAGTGAAGAAAAATAAATCACAGTTCTTTAATACATTCACACTACAAGGAACATATACAGGAACTGCAGCAAAAGGAGAATATGAACATTGGAAAACAATTACACAAAACGTTAATGATACGTTAAAACGTTTAAGTGCAAAGGAATGGACAGGCTATAAAACAGTAACAGCATACTTCGTAAATTATCGCGTGAATACATCAGGACAATTTGAATATGATGTTGTGTTCCACGGTATTAATACAGAAGAAGGTGCAGAGAATAAAGCACCAGTTGCAGTTATAAACGGTCCGTATAGCGGAAATGTAAATGAAGCAATTTCATTTACAAGCGACGGATCAAAAGATGAAGACGGGAAAATTACTTCGTATAAATGGGAGTTTGGTGATGGAGCAGTAAGTAATGAGCAAAATCCAACTCACGTATATACAAAAGAAGGAACGTATACGACGAAATTAACGGTAACAGACGATAAAGGAGCAACTAATACTGCTACAGCGACTGTAACTGTTCAAAAGAAAGAAGATAACAGTGTAGAAAAAGAACCGAATAACTCATTCCAAACAGCAAACAAATTGCAGTTAAATCAAGTTTTACGTGCTAGTTTAGGAAATGGCGATACAAGTGATTTCTTTGAAATTAATGTGGAGACTGCTAAAAACCTTCAAATTAACGTAACGAATGAAAATAATATCGGAATGAACTGGGTACTTTATTCTGAAGCAGATTTAAATAATTATGTTACGTATGCTCAGCAACAAGGGAGTAAACTAGTAGGTAGTTACTATACGTATCCAGGGAAGTATTATTTACATGTGTATCAGTATGGCGGGGGGACAGGGAATTATACGGTGGAAGTGAAGTAGTAAAAGGGGAGTTGTCTTGTTCAATGAATGGAAAAGGGTCTGTACTTTAATGAAAAAACAACTGCAGGCAATGTCTCTAATGATAATAACAAATTAAGTGTCGCGAGATGTTATATTTATATTAAACCAATCTAATCAGTAAATAAGATAAAATTGATGAACTAGTATTTCATCACGATGTAAGAAAAGTTATAAATATTAAGTGTTTTTAATTGAATTAAACTAAAGGATCAGAGTGTATCTGTAACAATAGATAGGCTCTGATCCTTATTATATTTAATTAACGCATATGAATTTAAGATAATTAATAAATAAGCTAGCTAGCGGGATTCTTAAAATTCATTTATGTAATTAACTAAACAGAAAATTGTTATCACATTAGCAAGGGATACTAATAGAAAAGCGTGTCCCTTTACCTAATTCACTCTCTATTTCTATATCTCCGTTTAATTCTCTAATAATACTATAAGCAATCATAGTACCAAGCCCAGTTCCTTTTTCTGTTGTTGAATAGAATGGCAAAGCAATTCGTTTTATTTGTTGAGATGACATCCCAATTCCTGAATCAATAATATCAATTATGATATTTCCTTTTACTTTTTGTATATTTATTTGTAATAATCCACCATTTTTCATAGCCTCAATTCCGTTTTGGATGATGTTGTTTAGACAGAGTTTGAATTTTTCGGGGTCCCCATTTATATAAAAGGAATCTGTACTATTTTGTTTGATTTCAACTTTGTATGATAGAGCGAGTGGTGAAATAGTATCTTTCACCTGATTTAAAATGTGATTAATATCTATTTTTTCTTTTAGGGTGTTCTGTGGTTTGGTTAAAGATAAATAGTTATTAATAGTAGATTGTATTTGCTGCATTTCAATTAACATGATTTCTAAGTATTGATCCTGAGATAGCTTAGAGGCATGTTTTTCATTTAATAATTGAGTGAATCCATGTACCGTGGTTAGTGGATTGTGGATTTCGTGTGCAATTGACGCTGCTAGTTCGCTAGCTATATAAAATTTTTCAGCCCGTTGCAGTTTTTCTTTCATTTTATATTTCTCAATCATTTCCTCTATAAAATAAACTGATAATAATACTGTGAAAATATTAATGACTATATAATTTAATAAAAATTCTATGAGAGTAGAGTCTATTTTACCTCCTGTATTTATTTGAGTTACAATACCGCAAATAGAAAGGGAAGCTGTACATACTAAAATAAGAAGTAAGCTTAATAATATCTTTTTTTCTTTAAAATACATAGGTAATAAGTAACGAGAGAGCATTGTTATAACAGAAATGATAGTAAAGATAATAAATGATGGAAGAACGCCATTTCCGCCTAAGTAAAACCGGTAAGAAAGATATAAAATTCCTATAAAAACAATGTTTTTTGTATTTCCATATAGAAAAACTAATATTATAGGAATAAAACGTAAATCATAAATAAATCCCACATGTAAATGAAAAGGAAAAGTCATACAAAAAATAATAGCAATGGAGGAAAGGATAGAAAATAACATATTATTACATGTTATTTTTTCTTTAAACTCTAGCCAAAATACGTGATAGCTAAGGATACAAATTATTATAATAAAGGTATTTAATAAAAGAGTAGAAATTCCCATAGTTTTGCATCTCCGATAGTTTGTAAGTAGAATTATGTATGAGTTGGACATAGATGTTTAGTATTAGTAGACTTTTTATCTAAAAAAGGAAGGGTACTTGAAAAGTGCTGTCATATTACTCGTATTAAAATTGATAAGGAAAATAGAAAAAATAATAGATAAAAAATCTATTTAAATTTATGTACATATGAAATTATAAACTAACTTTTGTATAGGTGAAATTTGGATTGAGTTACTGATAAAATAAGTCTTTTTAAGTATGAATATTCTGTGAAAATGATATGCGTGGTGACTCCTGTTTTGTAGCCTTCGTTATATTAACATGGAATATATCAAATTACAAAGTGAAATTTTAGAAAAATTTTATTAGTACATTTTATCTGAAATAGAAATGCTATTCATTTGAGTATTTTGGTACTTACTCGTATAAAACTTTGTTAGAAAAAGACTTTAAAATTTACATGTTTTTTATGAAGTGTAATATTGTAGCTTTATCTATGTGGCTTTCTCAATAACTATTAAGGCGAAAAGTTAAAATATATAGGTTTATAGATATGAATTATTACATAAAAACGCACTTAAAAAAGGATGTATGATGGTAATAGAATACAAACATCAAGGGGGAACTTAAAATGAAGTTAAATAAACTAGTGCTTAGTTGTGGAGTAGTTTCAGCATTAACACTTGGTGTGTTAGGGAATAATACTTATGCTGAAGAAGTACACAAAACGAATGATCCAATTCATGTAGTTGAACATGTTTCTGCAGACTTATTATTAACCCAAACAATGAATTATAGTGGCGAGGCTGTAACTTCTTTCGTATATGATGGGAGTACTGACTTAAGCTTTTCTATGAAAAATAATGGTCAAAATACAATGGGATATAGTGTAAAAGGTCCAAATACAGAGCTAATTGTTGGTGGTTATATAAAACCTGGAGAACAACAAATTAATGTTACAAATGTACGGAATGCTTTATCTCCATTACCGAATGGAACATATAAAATTTACGTTTCAAATGATGATGGTTCTAAGGGGCAATTCCAAGTTTCAGTAAGATCTATGAATTAAATTTAAAACGCTTTGTTTTTAAGTTAATTTAATCTTTGCTTATTGGAAAGAAGCTAAAATGAATTGAGAATTACCGATAAAAATGAAAACGAGCACCTTATCTAATTGTGAGAGGGTGTTCGTTTTTTGCTATTAAACAGAAAATAATTATAAATATATTTTGATATCCCCATTGCTAACCTACTAGATTGTGTCAACGAGAGAATGTCTACTATAAAAGATATTAAAATAAAGATGATGTAACATTCCGCTAAATTATATGGGGAAATAGAAAAACCACCCTTATATGAGTGGTTTTTAGTAATTATTTTTAGGTTATACATTTAAAATTAGGCTAAGTTATAGAAATAATAAACATTTAATCCGTTGTTATTATTTTGGTTCTGGATAATGATTGTAGTATGAGATTCTAATAAATTCTTGGTAGACATTTGTTAATTTGGCATCTCTAAGAGCATCGTCGAATTTTTGCATACGTACACTCCCTTGAGCGTAGCCTCCACCTGGAGTATAAGGGTTTCTAGCTTCAAAGTCATCCAAAAATACTTTTAATTTTTTATAGTCTTGAGATTGATAGAAAGCCACGGCCTCTTCAGGAGTGACGTCAAAGTAAGAGGATGACGTTGAGTTATAAGAAGCTGCTTGAGCAGTAGGTGCCTCTAGCATAGTTGCAGCTCCACCGAACATAGTAAGCGCCATAGAAGATACAATAATTTTTTTAAACATAATAAAACCTCCATGTAGAATATTAGATTAATAGTAATCCTGTAATCATTATAGTTACAATTAAAATGATTATCAAATGCAATATTGCATAATATATCCCGTTATTTTTGGGCAGTAAGACTCCCGCCCAAAAATTCAATGAAAGCAAAGAAGTTAGGTGGGAATCGGGCGGATTAAAGTTTCACTTTATTATTTGAACGAGAAGTCACCTTTATATTTAAATGGAGGAGTGTAATAGATTAAAAGAGGTGTATAAATTACTCAGGTTAACAAGAAAATGAAAAGGCTATTTTTAATAGGGGAAAGCTTAATAACTGGAGTAAAGGAATTGCTATTTATATATTTAACATACATATTTGTCTTTTAAATTGTAGGCGTGTTTTAGAATTTGTATATAGTAAATTCGTTAAAAAACTTGATAAATAATAAAATGTGTAAATTTTTTGACTATTTCATTAAAATTATTTAATATTTGTAATTTATTGTTTTATAATGATAATTGGGTCGATCGTGAATGTTTTAGATATTGCGATATATACTCGGATTAATTTATTCTAGGGAGGTTACAAAATTGGGTAAGAGAGTCATTATAAGAGTTTTTACATTATTATCAGTACTGGCATTATTCCTTAATGTATTTTTACCTAGGGCTAGTGCAGAGGTTATGACGCATGAAAAATATTCAATGGACTGGAGTTATAGTAATAGTCTAGGTAAGTACATTCGCACTGAAATGATTAAAAATTCAAGTGGTCAAATTGCTTATTGCTTAACCCTTGGATTAAAATCACCAAATGGTGAAGATCTTCCTGAAATGGGGAAAACAGATAATGTAGTATATAGAGTCTTATTAAATGGTTTCCCGCAAAAAAGTGCTGAACAGCTGGGAGTAGCTAATAAAAATGAAGCGCATTATGCAACGCAACTTGCGGTTTGGAATGCATTAGGTCAACTCGATGTAAATGAATTAAAACATGAGAATAAAAATGTTGAAAAAGCAGCTAAGACAATTATTAATGCTGCTAATAATAGTGGGGATACGCAAGATATTTATATGAATGTTATCCCAGCTGAAAAACAAAAAGCAGAATTAAAAGGTGAATTCTTCGAAACGAATCTATATACAGTACAAACAAATGCTAAGAGTGGTTCTTATAAAGTAGTAGCGAAAAATGCACCTAATGGAGTTAGAATTGTTAGTGAAAATGGAGAAGTGAAAGATCAGCTTTCAGTTGGAGAAAAATTTCGTATCCAAATTCCTAAAAATACAAAAACGGGTGAATTTAATTTAAGTGTTGCTGCTAATTTAACTAAAGTTCAAGCAATTGCTTACCGTGGTACGGATACTGTTCAGAATGCTACAGTACTATTAGAAAGAAATGAAGAAAAGCTTAGTAGTGATCTTGCAGTAAATTGGGAAGCAGCTGGTTCTTTAAAAATTAAAAAAGTTGGAGAAAATGGAGAAGTTTTAGCTGGTGCAGTATTTGAGGTCTTTAATGCAAATAATGAATCAGTCGGAAAAATCACGACTGATGCTGATGGTATGGCAGAATTAAACAACTTACCAATTGGTACTTACACATTAAAAGAAATTAAAGCACCAACAGGCTATGTTTCAGATGATAAACCACAAACTATTGAAGTTAAGACAGGGGAAACAGGAGCTGTCCAAATAGTAAATAACAAAGTAAAAGGTAACATCGAAATTAAAAAGCTTAGTGATTCAGGAAAGATTTTACCAAATGTTGAATTCACAGTCTTCACTGAAGATGGAAAAGAAGTGAAAAAAGTAGTAACAAAAGAAAATGGAATTGCAAACGTTGAAGATCTTACGTATGGTAAATATTATTTCTTAGAGACAAAAACACCTAATGGATATATTGGAAATAAAACAAAGTATCCTTTTGAAATTAAAGAGCACAATAAAACACTTACTTTTACAGTGGAAAATACCGAAGTGAAAGGTAGTGTAAAATTACTAAAAGTAGATAATGAAGATAGTAGTAAAAAATTAGAAGGTGCAGCATTCGAGCTAAAAGATGCAAGTGGAAAAGTAGTTGGGGAATATAAGACAGATAAAAATGGTGAGATTAACGTCAAAGATTTAGCGTATGGTAAATATTCATTTGTAGAAAAGGCTTCTCCAAATGGTTACGTTCTTGTTAAAGAACCGATTACGTTCGAAATAAAGGAACATGGAAAGATTATTGAGTTATTGGCAGTTAATCATCTTATCAAAGGTGATCTAGAAATTACAAAGGTAGATGTAGCTGATGGAAATAACAAGCTTCCAAATGCAGAATTTACAATTTATAACGAAGCAGGAAAAGAAGTAGTAAAAGGTAAAACAGATGATAAAGGTATCGCTAAATTTGAAAAGCTACCATTTGGAAAATACACATATAAAGAAACTGTTGCACCAAACGGTTATATCTTAAATGAAGAGACGTTTTCTTTTGAAATTAAAGAGAATGGTCAAATCATTAAACACGTTGTCAAAGATGAGAAGATTCCTTCAATTAAAACAACAGCATCTGATAAAAAAGATGGTACAAAAGAAATGCACACTTCTAAGTCTGTAACAATCCAAGATAAAGTGGAATTCAAAGACCTACAAGTAGGTAAAGAGTACACTTTAAAAGGTAAATTAATGGATAAAAAGACTAATAAACCATTCGTTGTAAATGGTAAAGAAGTAACAGCTGAAACGAAGTTTACACCAAAAGAAGCAAATGGTTCTATTACATTAGACTTCACATTTGATGCAACTGCTTTAGAAGAAAAAGAAGTAGTAGTATTTGAAGAGTTACTGAAAGACGGAAAAGTTGTTACGACACATGCTGATATCAATGATAAAGGTCAAACAGTTAAGTTCGTTAAGCCATCAGTAAAAACGACAGCAACAAATAAAGCTGATGGTGGAAAAGAGATTCATTCAAAGGATTCTATCACTATTCAAGACAAAGTGGAGTATACTAACTTAGTTGTAGGTAAAGAGTACACTGTAAAAGAAAAGGTAAACTAATGAACAAAGCTATTAACAAACCATTATTAATTGATGGTAAAGAAGTAACAGCTGAAACGAAGTTTACTGCAAAAGAAAAGAATGGGTTTGTAACATTAGACTTTACTTTTGTTGGTGCTGAACAGCAAGGAAGAGAAGTAGTCGTGTTTGAAGATTTATTACATGAAGGTCAAGTAATTGCAACTCATGCTGACATTAACGATGTAGGTCAAACAGTTCGATTTGTAGAACCTTCTATTAAAACGACAGCAACAAATAAAGCTGATGGTTCTAAAGAGTTAGATGCTTCTAAATCTGTAACAATCCAAGATAAAGTGGAATACAAAGACTTAATCGTGGGTAAAGAATACGTAGTAAAAGGCAAACTAATGGATAAAGCAACCAACAAACCATTATTAGTTGATGGTAAAGAAGTAACAGTAGAATCTAAGTTTACTGCTAAAGAGAAAAATGGTTCTATCACACTAGATTTCACATTTAATGCTTCTGCATTACAAGGTAAAGAAGTAGTAGTATTTGAAGAACTGTATCAAGATAATATATTAGTAGCTATTCACGCTGAAATTGAAGATAAGGGACAAACAGTGAAATTTAAAGAGGGAAAATCGGAACAACCTAAACCAGAACAGCTAAATTCAGATGAAAATACGCCAACACCAGAGCAACCTAACGAGCAAGTAAAAGAACAACCACAACTTAAGAAAGAAATTCAATCTAAAATTGGATGGTTACCGCAAACAGGTACTAATCTTACAAGTTGGATTTCTATGGCTGCAGGAGCATTACTGTTAATTGCTGGTGGAGTTATTTTCTTAAAACGTAAAAACGCATAAAAACTAAAAAATAAGCACATCTGTTTTTATAACAAGATGTGCTTATTTTTATCATTTTAGCCAAGAAGACTCCTATATTTAAGCGTGAATGGCATTTAAAATAGCAACTTTATTTGTAGTAAACAATACATAATTTTGTTTTACTGTTTTAATTAAAATACGGTCTGTTGTCCCATAAGCTGTTCCAATACGTATTACATCTACTTCTTCAACACCAGCATAGGTAGCATCTTCGGTAACCTCAATCACATCACGTAATGGAATTGTAATCTCCGCCAATTGCCATGAAATAATTAACTCTTCATTTGTTTTTTTTACATTAATGCCTAGCATTATACCAAGACCTTTCAATAATAATAATATGCTACACTTCTAATCTTATTATATAAATTTTTAGATTATTTATCTATATATAGGAATAGAATTTATTTCTATTTGTGAGCATCTTAATGATGTCAAACAAATAGAAGGATATACAGTCTTTCTATTAAGAAATATGTTAAGAACAAAATTTTACTTCAAATTAATATGAATTTGATATGGTTGAGATATTATGAACGAGAAACAGTAAGAGTTGCAGGAAGGAAATGAATAATGAGACTTAAATTAGTAGGGATTTTCATTTGTGTAATTATGATGTTAGGTATCTTTATAATTTACACCAATCAATCTATTGGTAAAGAATCAGATAAGATGAACTATGAATCTCGTGAAAACTTCATAAATAAAGAGAAAGATAGTAGAGGAAAAAGGCAATCAAAATACAATGAAAGTTCTTTTGCTAGTATACAGGCTGTAGTTAATAAGGAATATGGATTACCCGAAGACTTAGTGGACAGGATTGTTACTGCATTAACAGATAAACTTAATGTGTAAATTATTCAGTGTTTATGAATTCTATTATTACTATTTAAAGCCTAATTTCTCAATGTATTGTAGAGAAATTAGGCTTTTTTTATCAATTCATTAAAGTTTTTATAATTCAAGGACTCAAGTTAATGATTATATTTTCAAGTATTCGTTTTGAGCTACATAGATATAGTTTTCGTTGCAACTGTTTGTTGAAATATTTTATCATGCTCAACAATAACCATTGTGGGATTAAATTGTTGAATAAGTTCTTCAATCTGCATGCGGGAATAGATATCTATAAAATTTAGTGGTTCGTCCCATATATATATATGAGCTTTTTCACATAAACTTTTAGCGATAAGCAGTTTTTTCTTTTGTCCACCAGAATAATGAGATATATCTTTTTCAAATTGAATTCGGTCAAAGTCCATCTTACTTAGGATGGACTTAAATAAGGTTTCATCAATCTTGTGCTCTTCAATAAAGCCTGATAGTGATCCCTTCAAATGAGAAGTATCTTGTTGGACATAGGAAATGATGAGTCCTGTACCTAAAGTAACTAAGCCTGTATGCTGTATCGGATGTCCTAGAATTAGTTTTAGGATACTACTTTTTCCGCTCCCATTCGTTCCATCAAGTACAATTCGGTCACCTTGTTCAACTATGAAGCTAATCGGCTCATTCACAATTTGATCATTGTACTTAACGGACACGTCAACTAAAGTAACCAATTCATTTGATTTAAATTGCAATTGTTCCAATTTTAATGACTCAGTTTTTTCCACATTTTTTAGTAATTTTGATTTTTCCTCAATAGCTTTTTGTTGCCTTGATTCAAGGTTTTTTGCTCTTTTCATCATCTTGGCTGCTTTATGTCCTACAAACCCCTTATCCAACTTAGAGCCTGAATTCCTCGTTCCATTTTTTGAAGCTTCCACGTCATTAGACCAACTTGCTGAACGTTTGGAAGACTGTTTTAATCGCCCTATGTCTTTTTGTAGACGCTCATTTGTAGCCTTCTCGTGTTCTTGCTGTCTATCAAAATTTAACTTCCAAGAAGAATAGTTACCACTTTGAACCTCAATATTTGCTCTATTAATAGATAGGATATGGTCAACGCACCCATCTAAAAAGATTCTGTCATGTGAAATTAAAATAAATCCTTTTTTCTTCCTTAGATAATCGGAGATTATCTTTCGTGCATCTGTATCTAAGTGATTTGTTGGTTCATCAATTAATAGAAATTGACCCGCATTTAAAAACAGTGCAGCAAGCAACACTTTTGTTTGTTCCCCATTTGATAATGTTTTAAATGGTCTGTACATGACCTCAGCATCAACATTTAAATAGGATATCTCACGTAGAAGTTCCCAATCTGCGGCTTGGGGACAAATTTCTTCAAGGATTTCATGAGTGAATTTGTTCTTATCTGAAACAGAGTAGGGGAAGTAATTGAATTCTACTGAAGCAAGGATTTTCCCGCTATACTCATAATTCCCTAACAATAAATTAAAGAATGTCGTTTTACCTCGTCCGTTTCTACCAATAAATCCTAGCTTCCAATCCGTATCTATTTGGAAGTTTACACTTTCAAAAATATTATCAAAGCTACCTGGGTATGAAAAAGTTAAGTCTTGGACCTTTATCATTGACATAATAATTCCTCCTTTATATATCGAAACGTTTCATATAAAGTCGGAACATCCATCCATTTTTTAATTCCTCTATATAAGTTTGATGGATATTAACGACTTATATAGAGCATTACATGTGTAACAATAGTATCTGAAGTACTCATTTTTCTCGCTCCTTTATTTGTGAAGTACATTTAACAATTAGTAAGTTTCAACTAAGACAAACGGGAATAAAAAAATCCCCCAATTTGTAATCGGAAGGATTAGTCTTTCGTCTATACTTAATAAGTACTTATTAATCATTTGAATCATGACAAATAAAGTATGAACTGAATTTTAAAAATGGATAGACTAACCCTATATTTTGTAGTTTGAAGTTATAAAATTCAACTTAAAATATAAATTAGTTAATCATTATTCATCCATCATTCCTTTCATAATTCTATTTTTAGAGTAACATTCTTTTTAGGGAGATGCAATATTGGCTTCAATTTCATCTAATTCTAAATCATTTATAATTCTTTGAGTAAGGAGATAAAACTTTACCGCCCTTTTTATAAACATCACATTTTTGTTCAATAGGTCATGTCTTTTGTCCGTTAAAAAGGGAGGATATGAAATTGACATCAACTTTTTGTGTAACTATAATAGTTACAGTTGGTTTCGTAAACTAATTTGAATTTCTATTTTAATGATAGTATATTTTCATTCCTTTTTAAGTGTGACAGATAGCAACTATAATCCAATAGAGGAGTAGATTCTATCTCATATGTAAAGAGTAGATAAGTTGTACCCGCCAAATTTACGATGCTCAAATACTTAAAAAATTACATTTTTCAGCTTATCCTTTTTAGAATCCTCAGTATTGATAATTGTAAACATCTACAAAAAGTTAATAAGATTGTTGTGTGTAGAAAGAAATCTTTTAAAAAGGTCATAATATGGATAATAGATAGCACACATTTTAATTAGTAGGACTTGTGCCACCATCAAGCCATTTTTTAATAAAAGTATAGAAAAATCAAGAAGGTGAATCCATTGCGTAAACATGTATATGTGCAATTTTATGTATTGATATTGGCTTTAATAACTTATATAAGCTTTTGCTTTATATTTTTATTTGTTTTTCCGAATCATTATTTCGTATCAGATTTTAATATCCGACTATCATCTTTAGTCGTTGAAACTACTGTATTTATCTCATTACTGTATTCTATATTATCCCAAAAAATTAAGTTAGGAGTATTCTGGGTTTGCATTACTATTGCAATAGGGTGTTTTTTGATAGGAAATTTCATATCCGATTTTCAAGTACTTAATGTAGAATTACCAATACAAAATTTTAATATTTCTGATGTATTTCTACTGTTTTTCTTATTCTTCTTTCTTTTTGCGTTCTTTTATAAAATTATGATGGAATGTAACAAATGGGAGAAAGCGTATTTACTTTGTGATTTATGCATTGTTGTTACTGCTATTTTTACATTAGAGTGGTACCTATTTAATAAACCATCTGCAAATATTTTATTCTTATCAATTGGAGATGTTTTTCTCTCATTTATTTTTCCGATTATAGATTTATTGCTTCTATTACTTGGAGTTACACTGATCTTTCGACCTGCTATTTTCAATGCAAAAAGTAAATTGTTTATTTTTATCCTAGTATTAACTGGATTGGCTATTACGGACTATTTGTATTTTTACTTACAAGGTGATTTGTCAGAGCGTTCAGTTATATTTTTAAGGTGTTTGTATAGAGTTTTCCTATTATTTATCGCTATTGCTGCTACAATCCCAAAGAATACTTCTTCTAAAAGAAATTATTTTATTATTAATCCGACATTTGGAGAGAAACTTCTTGGTATATTCCCTTATCTTGCAGTTGCAGTCTTAATTGGCTTTACTTTGAAAGAGCAAACTTCTTCAGCTACATTAATTACGGGAAATTGTATTGCTTTTGTATTTGTACTGATTCGTCATACAATCGTACGAATGCAAAACAAAGAGTTAACTAAAACATTAAAAGTGTTTAATAATCAATTAGAACAAACAGTATCTCAAAGAACAAGGGATTTAATAAATAAATCTAATGATTTAGTAAAAAATCAAGAGAGATTTAAGTCATTATATGAGTATCATCCGGATCCTATTTTAACGATTGATTCAAACGGTATCGTATTAAATATAAACCAGGCTGGAAGTATGTTATTAGGAAAAGAAAGTGCTGCATTGATAGGGAAAGAGTGCTTCTCTATTTTTTTAGATGAAGATAAATCTGAATTGGAAGCAGCTATAAAGAAAGGGAAACGATGTAGTTCATCTTCACTACAGTTACGTGTGAAAAATAACAATGAGAAAGATATACTCTTTTGGTATGTCACTATAGTTCCTATTATGATAGAAGGACAAACCTTTGGGAGCTATGTAATGGTAAAAGACATAACAAGGATGAAACAACAACAGGAAGAGATAAATTACCTTGCATTCCATGATACGGTGACGGAGATTGGAAATCGTATATTCTTCCAACAAGAATTAGATAGATCTATTAAGCGTGCACAAAAAACACAGGATAAGTTTGGGCTCCTGTATATTGATTTAAATCGCTTTAAGACTATTAATGATACATTGGGTCATTCGATTGGTGACAAGGTTTTAAAAGAAGTTGCCAAACGTTTTAGGACATGTCTGTCACCGACTATTCCTCTAGCAAGAATAGGTGGTGATGAGTTTGCGATCATTGTCCATAACCAAACAGAGCAACAGCTATTGGATTTGTGTAAAACTCTATTTCGTATAACTGAAGAACCATTTGTAGTAAATCAGCATAGTTTTTACTTATCTCTTAGTATAGGAATAGCAGTGTATCCATTTGGAGGAATAAATACTACTACACTTTTACAACACGCTGATATCGCTATGTATAGCGCAAAGGAAAAAGGTAACAATGCTGTTTGTATGTATGACGAGACATTATCTCAAAAAGTAACTCGTCGATTACGATTAGAACAGGATTTACCAAATGCAATTGAAAATAATGAGTTGTTTTTATTGTATCAACCACAAATTGATAGTAAGGCAGGTAAGGTTATTGGTGCAGAGGCTTTAATACGTTGGCAACATCCAGAGCTTGGGCTGATTTCTCCTTTTGAGTTTATACCTATCGCAGAAGAAACGGCGCAGATTATTTCAATTGGGAAGTGGACGTTACAGAAAGCGTGTCAACAACTGAAAGAATGGCATTCTGCGGGCTTTTCAAATCTAAAGATGGGGATAAATTTATCAGCTATAGAGTTTGAACAGAAAGATTTTGTTCAAACCATTATATCTACCATAGAAGAGATAGGAGTACCTGCTAATTCGATTGATTTGGAATTAACAGAGCGAATAGCAATGGTAGATGAAAAGGAAACCTTATCGAAGTTAAAAGCATTAAAATCATATGGTGTACATTTATCAATTGACGATTTTGGTACAGGTTATTCTTCATTAGCGTATCTGCCTCTTTATCCAATTGATACTTTGAAAATTCCAAGAGAATTTGTTAATAGGATTGGAACTTCTACTGATGGAGATGAAATTATACAAACCATTATTTCACTTGCTCATACTTTAAACATGAAAGTGATAGCAGAAGGGGTAGAAACGAAGGAACAATTAACAGTGTTACAACGTAATGCATGTTATCTAATTCAGGGCTATTACTACAGTAAACCTGTAAATGAAGATGAATTTATTGGTTTTTTAAGTACAATACAAAATGAATAAGTGAAAAATCAGTATATGTATGAAATAAAGTGAAAAGACGATCTATCCATATGGATTTGAACGTCTTTTCACTTTATTTTCAGTAGTTATGCAGCAAGGTTTCAGCCTTTGAAAGTAAAATAAGTATCTATATTCCTTGTATTTAGGGCTAATGGGATATGAGGTGAAAGTTGCTTCTTGTGAAACCGCATTAGGGACAGCTCGTATATTCTTAAAGCAATTTGAAAAAGCGGAAGAACATTTCAATCGGTCCATTGACCTTTTGCAAAAACATAATAAAGAAAAATTGATTTTAATAGTAAAGCATAATCTAGGACTATTATATGCAACTCAAAATTTATCTAAATTAGCAATTCGTCATTTATCAGAAGTGACAGAGAAGAATATTGTCCATTTTAAAGCATTGTTCTTACAAGCGCGTGAACACTATAAGCTAAGAAAAACAAATATTGTAAAAGAACTTATTGAAAAAGGATTAGCAGTTTGTATGGAATTAGGAAATGAAGAGTATGTATATCATTTCAATATTTTACGTTCTCTTAATGAAGATGAAGCAATTAAACTCTTAGAAGAAGTGAAAAAAGTATTTCTTACTTCGAAAAGCAAGGTTTATGGGATTTCGTAGAAGAATATGCAGATCTAAAAAAGGAAGAAATTATACAATAATCACATGCTATCATTTTTAATAGCTAATTAACAAAAGGACTCCAATTATGGAGTCCCTTTGTTAATGGGATAATGCTTTAGTTTATCTAATTATAACAATATTTGTAAAAAGTGTAAAGGGGTCCTAGTTTGGAGGGGGAATTATTTAATCTTTTTTATTTAATAAAGGGATGATATTTAGTTATCTGCGTTTCTTAATTATGTTTTTTATCACAATTTGAAGTAAATTTCAGTTAATCTTATTTATTTTATAGGAATTATAAGTTATACTAAAAGTAGGTGCAAAATGTACCATTTGAAAAAGAGTGCATTGCAAAAAGGAATCCGTAAAGGATTCCTTTTTTGTTTCTTTTAAAATGAAGCAACGTTCTAATTATCTCTTTCTTTTTT
This sequence comes from Bacillus cereus group sp. BfR-BA-01349, assembly GCF_022663795.1. NCBI lineage: Bacteria > Bacillati > Bacillota > Bacilli > Caryophanales > Bacillaceae > Bacillus > Bacillus cereus group sp. BfR-BA-01349. Next base: position 68,301 of record NZ_JAKUGE010000021.1, on the reverse strand, counting down.
TATGAATGAACTACCAATGTATAAATTTAAAAGGTATTTTTGGAAAATTGCCATATTCCTGTAACAAAACAAAGGTATGTTATGTGTGTTAAATATAAAGAGAAAGAAGGAAAAGTTGTGAAAAAAGTTTTGCCAATTGTTGCGTTATTAGGCATGATGAGTTTTGGAGTACAGGAAATGAATGTAAGAGCTGATACATACCACAAGGGCGATTCAAAAATTAGTTTTTGGGATTCGAAAAGAAAGGGTACTAATTTCATGAATAGTACGTCATTACCTGAAAACTATAAAAGTGCAAAAGAAGCTAATATTGAATATGTACGTTTAGCACCTGATAAATGGGCAAAAGATAAAGATTTTCTATTTGAGGATAAACCAGATATTTCTGGAAAAGTTTATCTTATATAATGGTGGAGACAATAGGATATATGTATTACAAGCACTAAGTAATGGTAGATATATATCAGCAAATGGTGGTAGAGAATTAACAGCTACTAGTTATGTAGCTGGAAGCTGGGAAAGATTTGTTATTGTATACTTCTAAACTTTGAAGTGTTATATATCTAAATGATAATGGCATGTTTAGTTGGTATAAATACCTAATACAATAAAGTTTTAAGCATGTAATACAAGTGTATATTAACGTGTAAAAGGGCTGCAAATAATTAGCAGTCCTTTTTGCATGGACTTACTGAGGTTATAATGAGAAGAAAAAGAACCCTATAGGGTTCTTTTTCAAGGCATATTAACAGTAAGGAGAATCATGAAATGCTACTTCAAATCTTTATTAGGGGAAAGATTTTGAAAAAGCTTAACATGTATTTATTTTTACATAAATGTAAGATGTAGTAAATTGATAATGTTTATACTTACTATTACTAATATTCAATTAAGATAGTTAATACTATTTATATAGTGTTAACTGGTGTATAGTACAGTATAGATTTAGAAATTTAATATTAGATTACATTTGTTAAAAAAGTTAATAGATATATTATTTCAAATTTTAACTAACATTTAAACGGTTTTAATTGAAATTGGTTGTGTATTAACCCTTATAAGCCAATAAAAGTAAATAAAATAAACAAAGACCCTGTAATAAATACAGGGCCGGATACAGGGTTAAGGGAACGCATAGTTTCTTAATATCATAGTAGCATATATTCTTTGTATAGCTACATGAGGATTTTGACAGAATTAAGAACAAGACAGAAAATCTGTAGGAAAGCAAATATAGTGCTGGAAATGTGATTTTAAATTAAGCTATAGGTATATTGAAATGGATGAAAACTCTTGAGTACCATGATTAAATTGCCTTTAATTATGAGGTCTAGGTTAGAGGGATAATTGGATCTTACTGAAAAGAAAAAATATTTTTTAGATTAAAAGAAGAAAAGACACCTTTTGGGTGTCTTTTCTTTAGGTAAACAGTTCACATATTGCTGAATTAGATACGAAACCATAATTCGACTACGAAGTAAATCCTAACATAATCTGAACAGAAAAAATATGTAATATTACATTTTTAGTTTTTAATTATTTTATTCAATATAGAGAAACAACGTAAATAAAAGGGCATGCAGTCGTATCTGCAGCCCTTTTTAGGAGGAATTCAAGACACCATTAGGACACGTATTGGTAAACAGGTTCAAAAATAGTATGTGTGAAAAGAAAAAGTCCTATACCAAAAGTAGACAGGACCTCATCTTTTTACATTTTAAAAAATGAAATTCTGTCCTTTTGAAATCAGTACAGCACACACTTGGTTTGAAATGAAATTAGAAAAAGTATACATGAAAATGGCAGACAACTATTTTGTTGCCTGCCGGTGCCAGTGGGTTGAATGAGTTAGTCAATTCAATAAATTGTGCTATCCCATTACCAGAAGAGTGAAGCCGCTAGTTCAAACGGCTTAGACATAGTTTGTCTAATAAAGAAAAAATTATGAGTAAAGATTTTGTTTGCTCTATATGAAAAGATAAATAGATATTCATCAGACAAGGATAATTTAGCATATCTTGAATAGGGTGTAGGAACGAATTAAAGAAAGGGATATTTGTTTAGGAAGGGACTGACTCAGGAGTGGGACTTTCGGACAGGGTTTGGGGAGCGGTGATTGCCTTTGGCATTGCGACTAATATCGTTGCTTGTATAATGGCAGTATACATTCAAAAATATGAGCTAATGATAAATCATCTTACAAATATTTTATTTTTAATAATTATCTCTTTAACGTTTATAAAGATGAAAATTAACAGATGGGTGGCTTTAGGATTTACATTAGTTGTAATAGAGAAAGGTATTAAAGCGGGCTATGACTTCTACACACATAATTATTATAGTGTCAGTTGGAGTTTAGCTATCATTGTCTATTGCATATACGAGATGGAAAAGTATCATATTGAAATAAATGAATAGGCGCAACAAAAAGGTGTTAGTAGGTGGAATTCTTTTTAAAATACTATAAAAAAGACACTACAAGAGTGTCTTTTTTTTGAAAATACTCTATAATTAACTTTGGGGAAGGTAATGTTAGAGTATTCGTTTAGCATTATCTTTATATTTGATAAACCATGAAATCGAAAGATTTTGTGGTTTATTTTATGAACAATAGATATTACAGTATTGGCAGTGAGTTATTAACCATTTTAAGCATTAGGGGAGAATGGATTAAAAGTCTAACATCGAATAACGGTTCCGGAATATAGTGTTGCGAAATGATCTCCCATATCCCAAACGGTACTTGCCTGTATATAGCCCTTAAAGCCTTCTGAAGAATAATAAATCTCTTTTGGTATACTTTCTTTAGTTTGGAAATGTGCTTTAGAGTACTTTACATAATGGTCTTTAACAACTTTTGCTTCTGGAACAATAGTGTTTTTTTGTTCCAATTTTGGCCTAGCACTAGAAGGTGGTATGAATTTTATATTGTCTTGGTAATTAGGATCTAAGGTGTCAGCTTGTACACTGTGTGACGAAACAAAGGTGCTTAGACTACTTCCCGCGATTAAAGTTGCAAATACTAACTTTGAGAATTTTGTTAATCTACTCATTCTATAATCTCCTTTTTATTATTTTGTAAGGTATCTCCTTACACCTCACAGTCTATATCCACTACAAAAGGGTGTACATGTACATACATATTGATAGACAAAATTCTACAAAATACCGCATGTTTTTGGGATTTATGTATAATAATCCAATGTCTAATAATCTATTAAAAGTAAAAAGGTAGGTCTTATATAAAAGAAAATGAATAATTTATGCAGGTAATGTATATGGAATTATTGTTTAAATATTCTAAAATGAGTTGATAAAGATGTTGGTAGGTTTTTTGGAAAACAAATAATTCCCTAGGTGAAATTTGGAAGGAAGATTCTCTGTTAGAGTTTTTATAAGGGAATTCATTTTCGTAGATTCAAAATGTAAAAATAACTAAAAGAGCAAGTGTTTCAATGGGTAAAAAGCTATGTTGAATCTTTTTTCTCTGTCGGTGGTCGTCTAATCAATGAAATGACGGATGCTTATGATAGTTTGTGTCTAGCAACATTCGTGTATAAACGAATGAATTAAGAAAAGGGTGAAATATTGGATAACTCGAAATGGATGCCTTTAAGTAATGTTGATGATGATGAGGAAATTTGGGTAGGAGCAAGAGTTAGGTTGTACAATGTTGGTATGAATAGAGAAGATAAAGAAAATAATTTCTATGAATATATTATTTCTTATATCTACGACAACACTAACTACTTACAACTAACTAATTTAACAACAGGAAAAGCAGGTTATATTATTTGTGTCATTGAAAAAGAATTACCAAATAATTATGCTTTGGGCAGAACATTAAAGCAAAGAATAGGTTTAGAAAATACCTATTTTAGATTTGAATAATCAACAAATAAGGGAAGCACCAACTCTAAGGTGTCTTCCCTTATTTAATACTTTTTATCAATAATCAATATTAACAGAGCCTAAATAAAAAAGTGAGAAAAATGATAAACACTCTTCTCACTTTCATCAATTAGGGTGGCATATACATAAATATGCGTTTGGGTGGATTTTGGATGAAAAATCCACATGCATAGTATAACAAAAAAATTATGGCTTTTCGCATGTAATATTGCATATGAAAAATAGTAAAGTTTTAAATTTTAATATTAACAACTTATATATATGTGTTACAATGTAATTCTCTAATTTATTTTATTCTCCTATTTAGAATTTATAGTTTAGTGATTTAATAAAACAAAAGTGGTTGTAATAAATAGATAAAACGATGAAATAATACAGTTAGAATGGTTAAAAGGCAGTTAAATATAAGTATTAAAAGAAATAAATTTACTTATTTATGTTTAGTGAATGTATTATGGTAAGAATTTCATCCGATTGGATTAGCGCTAAACTAGATTTTTATCCAAACAAATCCAATAATTATTTTTTAAATGAAGTATTTGTTGCATCAAGTTTATTTGGAATAATTCGTAGTCTAATAATTGCTGAATCTAGAAAAATAACATATTCGAAAGGAGAACAGATAAAACTCTGTCTGTGAAAATTAAATCTTTAAATTATAAATTATGGATAATAGGATGTAATTGTGGTTTCATTTCGAATGGTACCATAAATGAATGTGGAAAAGTAAAGGAGAAAAATTTAAATAAACTATATAAGTAGTAAAAATGAAAAGGAGAAGTAGCTAGTGTTTAATATAAAAGAAAGATTGGGGCAAATAAAGCTTAAAACGAAGTTGTCTATGGCATTTATAGCAATATTAATTATACCAAGCCTTATCGTAGGAGTATCATCTTATAATAAAGCAAAAACAGATCTTAATGAAACAATTCTACAATCTGCAAAAGATAATATAAGTATTTTAGATAAGATTGTTGATGATGAATTAGAAAATAAGCATACAGATATCACGCATTTTGCAAAGGTACTCACACAAGGGGATTATAATCCTGAACAATCGCAAAATGTACAGAATAAATTTGATCAATATATACAGTTACATCCAGAGATAGAAACGATTTATACGGCATCCAGTAACAATCAATTTATTCATGCACCTGTTGGAAAAATACCAGAAGGGTTTAATCCGTTAGAAAGTAGTTGGTATAAGGATGCAGTAAAAGCAAATGGAGAGATTATTGTTTCATCTCCCTATAAATCAAAGTCTACAGGAAATATGGTAATTGCAATTGCAAAGCAGAATGCAGATAAAAGTGGTGTCATTGGCGTAGATTTGAATATTAAAGATATCGTAAAAACATCCAAAATGATAAAAATTGGGAAGCAAGGATTTGTATCTATAGTTAGTCAAGATAAAACTATAGTTGTTCATCCATCACTAAAACCTGGAGAGAAATTAGATAAAACTTTAGTGGATGAATTGTACAAGACAGAAGATGGAGTAATTACTTATAGCCTCAATGGTGAAGATCGAAACATAAGCTTTAAGACAAATAAAAAAACAGGTTGGAAAATAGCTGGCGTAATGCCTACGAAAGAAATTGAAGAAGCTACCAATCCTATTTTTTATAAAACGCTCACTATAATAGGTGCTTCATTATTGTTAGGTGGAATTGTAATTCTATTCATACTCAAATCTATAATTACTCCACTAAGACAATTAGTCATTTCAGCTCAAAGAATTAGTCAAGGAGATTTAACCGAGAAAATAGATATTCGTTCAAAGGATGAACTTGGTCAATTAGGTGGTAGTTTCAATACAATGGCAGAGTCGTTACGTAATATTATTTCTCAAATTAACACATCTGCAGGACATGTAGCTGCGTCTTCTGAGGAACTAACTGCTAGTGTAGAGCAAGCAAGTGTTGCGACAGAACAAATTACAAAAGAGATGGAAGAAATCTCGAACAGTGCAGAGGTTCAAAATAATGAAGTTGAGTCTGGAGCTGAATTAATTGGTGAGGTAACACGAAATATTCAATACGTAGCTGAGAATGCTTCTGAAGTATCGACTTCATCCATATACACTAAACAAAAAGCCAATGAAGGTGAACAATTAGTAGAACAAACTGTAACACAAATGCAGTCTATCCATCACTCTGTTTCTCAATCCGATAATGTCATAAAATTATTAGATAAGAAATCACAGCAAATTGGCAGTATATTAGAAGCGATTCAAAATATTGCGGAACAAACAAATTTATTAGCATTAAATGCAGCGATTGAAGCAGCTAGAGCTGGGGAACAGGGGAGAGGGTTTGCAATTGTTGCTGATGAAGTTAGAAAGTTGGCGGAGCAATCATCCGAATCTTCAATGGAAATTGGAAGTTTAATTAAGGAAATACAAGCAGACGTACATGAGACTGTAAAAGCTATGAATGAAGTAGGCGTAGAAGTACAGTCGGGAATTAAGGTTGCGAATGATACAAAACAAAGCTTTTATGAGATTTCAAAATCTGCAAATGATATTGTATCAAAAGTGCATGGTATGGTAGAACTATCAAATAAAATGACAACTGATGCAATGAAAGTTGATACATCGATTGATCAAATAGCTATGGCTGTAAAAGAAAATTCTTCAAGTATGCAAACGATAGCTGGTTCATCTGAGGAACAACATGCTTCTATGGAAGAGATAAATTCTTCAGCAATACAATTAGCACAGATGGCGGAAGAACTTCAAGAGTTAATTGGTGGATTTAAGATTTAAGTTGAGATTCTAGGAGAGAATGCTAGAATCTTGTTACAGAGTGGAAATGAAAAATCTTATAACATAGTAAATAAGTATAATATGTACTCTCTATGCGTATTGAACAGGCAGATAAGCCATTTACATTAAATTTGTGGTGGTGCACCACTATAATTGCCAACACTATATGAAGGAGCAGGATAATGCCCATGAGTAGCAAGCTGATCTGTTTTAGAAAACTGAAAAATTCCCACCGTTAATACCCCAATAAAAGCAATGCCTGATAATAATAAACTAATTTTTTTCATTATTTTAACACTCCTTTTGCGATTGATTTTTGTCTTGCTTGATAACAAATATGGAAATAGTCACTTACTTTTTGGTGGTTCTCTAATTGTCTACATTTTGTGGCAAATAATTCGGCGTATTCGACAACATATTCCCATAATTCTTCTTCCTCAAAGTATAAGATTCCTTCTTGAATGATTTTTTCTAATTCTTCCAATGGAATATTTTCGTTTAATTTTTTTAAAATAGAGAAGTGGTGTGTATATTCTTCGTTATGAATTTCTCTGCAAATCTGTAGTCCCTTATCAATGAGTTGGCTGGCCGTTGATTGTTCTCCTAACTTATAATGTTCCTTAGCTTGTAGGAAGATGGCCTTGAAGTGTGTAGGGATTTTCTCTGTTACTTCTGAAAGGTGACGAATAGCTAAAGTAGACATACTTTGATCAGAATACAGCCACCCCATAGTATTTTTTACGTATAACAAGGAATCTTCTTCCCTATTTTTTTGTAGTAAATCAATTGCACAATGTAGATATTCTTCTGCTTGTTCGTACTGTTTTAAATAGATGCAGCAACCACCTAGCAAACTATTACCAAAAGGCTGTTTTTACTTCATAACCTTCGTACTTTGAAAAGATTGCTCTCGATTTATTTGCGTATTCGATAGAAGCGAGATTGTTATAGGTATGGTGATAGAAAGTAGCAATTCTATAGTAAAATTCAGCATGTTCAATTTCATCTGGTATAGCTACCAATATTTTTTCTGCTAGTTTATAATGTTCCTCTGCCTCAGTATAATTTGATATAAAAGTGGAATGAATGGATTTGAAAAAATGATAATAGAATTGTAGAAATTGATCTGTAGGCATATCATAATCGCTAATAGTATCAAAACTATTTTGTTGAATACCAAGGCTATCTGTTAAGACCTTGTAACGAAATTCGAGTAGTGAATAGTATAGTAACAAATTTTGATCCTGATGCTCTTGATCCGGTTCAATGCTTAACTTATTAATTTTTTCATCAATTTTCTTTTTTAGATTAGTAGCTTTTATAACTTGCTGAGATAGCATAGATCGATACCAGTCGTTCAATAGAGAGGTTAATTGCTCATTTCCTTTTACTGAGACACTCATAATATACGCCCCCATTTTCTAAAAAAATCCTAATCCAATTTAATTATAAACATCATAACAAAATAGAAGAAAAAATGGAGTGATATTACAATATTTTTCAAGAAAATTCATAAAAAACAATCAATTTGTGTCGAATATACGTAGAATAAAACATCCAAAAATAATCAAAAGATGATATGAGTCTTTATACGTTCTATTAGGTGAACTAAGAAACTGTGATTGAAGATTTATGAAATCCCTTTTTCTTAAAACGATCAATTATGTGTTAATTTTTAGATTATTTTATCGGATAAATATAGTATGTATCACCACCAAATGTATAAATCTTGCGTATGTAAATAAGAAGAGAATAAAGGAAATAAAAAAGAACTTGTAAGAATTCCTACAAGTTCTTTTTTTAGATAATGTAAAAAGGTGAAACAGAACATCTCATTATTTGTAATAGTGAAATTATCTTACTTATGGTTTTGTTTTATAGAAGAGGTACTATATTGAAGATCTGTTCTTATTGTTGATTAAAGGCAAATTAAAGACTGATAGGGAAGAAGTGCATAAAAGAGAAATCCTTCTTTACTTATTCTGAAAAGATAATTCAAAAAGCAATTTGTGTATAGAATAAGCAATGCATGAATTCATCAACATTGGTGATAGTAAATTAGAGAATCAATATATAAGCATGAAGTTTAGTGGAATAGCTACAAGAAGGGGATAATTCTATAATAGTAGATATAATTATCAAAATTTTCATCTTAGTTACTTTTCAGGTAGGATAAGTAGAAGAAAATAGGAAGTTTTTCTTTGAAGAAAGCTCTTTTGACAGGAATAGATTTTTTTCATAACTAGAACAAATAAATTAATAATCGCATATACTGTATTGTCGTTAAAGCAAGACATTATTTTCTCAGAACAGGGAAATCACTAGAAAAATATGTGATTCCTTTATTCTTCAATATAATGTCAATAGTTGATTTGAAATAACCGAAGAAATAAAATTTTTGTTAATGGACAATCACATAATTTTAGGTATAGTAGGTTTATAATTTAGACTATAAAAATTAATGTATCTTTTATTATTTTAACCAAGAAGACTCCCTCCATAAGGAACTCACAGCAAGTATGGGTAAGTGGGAGTAGTTCAAAGCATGCAATATTGTTTGATTTGGCTAATACATAGATTTCTCATCTCAGAACTGGTGTAAGAATTATAATGTTTATACCATTCTATTGTATTTTCTAAAGTCTGTTGTAGGGACCATTTTGGCTGCCAATTAAGATTGAATTTTGCTTTGCTAATGTCAAGGTTTAGTAAATTTGCTTCATGAAAATTTATTGGACCTATATTTTCTGCTGTCCAATCCCCGCAGCTCCAAATATCTAGTAAACTGGTCACTAATTTTTCTACTGAAACAATATTGCTTAGGGATGGCCCGAAGTTCCATGCTCCTGAAAAAAGGATACCATTATTTATAATTTTTTCTGTAAGGAGTAAATACCCGCTTAAAGGTTCTAGTACATGTTGCCAGGGTCTAATAGCAGTAGGATTTCTAATAATAATCTTTTTGTTTGATTCTAATGCTCGTATACAATCGGGAATAATTCTATCTATTGACCAATCACCACCACCAATTACATTACCAGCTCGAACACTTGCAATTATTTTCTTGTGTTGAGAAAATTTTTCTTCTGAAAAGTAAGAATTACGATAGGAAGAAATTAAAAGTTCGCAGCATCCTTTGCTGGAGCTATATATGTCATGGCCGCCCATAGGGTCAATTTCACGATAACCCCAAGGCCATTCTTTATTCTCATAGCACTTGTCACTTGTCACCATAATTCCTATTTTAGCTGATTCATGTAATCGAATTGCCTCTAGTACATTCATAGTTCCTACAACGTTTACCTCGTATGTTTCTCTAGGATATTCATATGAATACTTAACTAGAGGTTGGGCAGCTAAATGGAATACAATTTCAGGTTTATAATCTGTAAAAACCTTATTTAATTTATTAAAATCTCTAATGTCTCCACGAATATCAATTATATTATTTTGAAGGTTAGTAATGTTAAAGTTATCATTTTTATTTTTAGGATCTAATGAATATCCGATTACAGCAGCACCTAATTCATTCAAGCATAGGGATAACCAAGAACCTTTAAAACCAGTATGTCCAGTAATTAAAATTCTTTTTCCGTAAAAAGCATTATTAAAGTTTCGGTTTAACAATTAGTCCACCTCCTTTAGTACCCTATTTTTAGGGGGTTAGGTATAAATGTTTATTATTTTTATACCAATTAATAGTTTTTATAATTCCTTCTTCAATATTAATTCTAGGTTCCCAGGAAAGAGAGTTTTTTATTTTTTGCACATCTGCTTCAGGAACCCATCTTTCATTTGTTCTAGAGGAAATTGCACCGTAATTTGGTCTGGAATTGGTTTTCAAATGTTTGAATAATAATTCTACATAATGTTTCAAGGGGTGAATAGTGCCGCTCCCAATATTAAAGATTTCATTTTGTACAGTAGTATTTTCTACTGCTAGGATACAGGCATCTATTACATTTTCTATATAACAATAATCTCTTAATTGATTACATAAAGTTAAATTTACATCTTTGTTTTGTAATACTCGCAAGATTATATAGCTAAAAATTTTATGCGGCTCTTCGCCTTCTCCGAATATGCCAAAAGGTCTTAATGTTATAAGATTAATATTGTTTTCGCTAGCAATTTGATGGGCGAGTATAGTAGCAGCAGCTTTGGTACTTCCATAGATGTCCACAGGAGTTAGTAACATATTTTCATGAATAGGTTCCATCTTGTTACCGTATTCAGAACTACTCCCAAAATTGATGATTTTTTTACAATTCACCAATTTTGCTGCTTGAATAATGTTACAAGTCCCTATAACATTTGTTTCTATAGCATGGATGTAATCTGTATGGGCAGAATTTACACCATAGGCTGCCAGGTGAAAGATATAATCGGGATTAATTTTCTTTATTGCATCTTGTACTTGTTTTTTATCTCGTATATCTATTTCATAGGTTTCAATATATTTTAGAATATCCTTTAGTCTCCAAGAATTTGATGGTGTTCTTATGAAAAGAACAATTTTTGCTTGTAAATTTAAAAGTCTTCGTGCCAAGTGAGAACCAATAAAACCGTATCCACCAGTAATAAGGAAAGTTTTATTTTTAAATGAAGCAATCATAGTGATAATCTATCCTTTATTAAGATGAATTTTTAGTTGCTGAAATAAATAGATTTATTTTTAAATAAGGAAAGTATCAGTCTTAATTGTGATGAGGGGAGGGGTATTTAAAATAATTTTTTATTGTTGTTGTATCAATTTGGTCAGCAAATAAAGAGGAGGGAGATTTTTGAAAAGTATTATGAAGGGTATGACATGTCTTGTTCAATTGTTCAATATAAGGAATGTATATATAATCTAAAACTGCTGGAGGTAATTCTAAAGTTTCTTGTTTCCATAAATCGAACTCATTTGGATTAATAATTTGCATACTTCCAAAATGAAAAGCTATTAATTCATCTTGATCAATAAAAACTTTATTATCTGTTTTGGATATAGAACTGCTATTTAAAATGACATTCCAAGGTGCTGCATCAATACCTTTATGAGTCATGATTTTTATATTAGAAAAGATGTTAGGAATGTGATTTAAATATTTTTGGTCACCCCATCTATTCATTTCAACATCATATTGATTATTGCAATATTCTAGGCATTTATCTTTCCACCATGTTAAAATTTCTTTACTATTTTGATCATTTTTGAAGCCTACTAAACCAGCTTGGTATATACCGTGTATGCTTTCAATTTCAGTAGAGCTTCTTTGAGGGCAAAGAAATACAGAGTACTTCCACCATTCATCAAGAATGATATTAGGTGCTGTAAAGAAATACATATCAGCATCACAATATATAATGTGATCAACTTCCGGATAAAGACTAAGGACATGTAGACATAGGGGCGCTTTTAATGTCCAACAATACTCTTGTAAACTTCTATCATTTTTTATACTGAGGAGTTCATGATTTTCAATTTCTTTTACCGGAATTAGTATGGCGTGCTTTAATTTTAATTTCTCTAATATTTGATAAGTTAAATCATCCATACAACAGATCCATACAGTAAATTTAGCGTTGAAATTTTCTAAGGAATAATAAGAGGTCAATCCTTGAATTAATCGTTCTTTACTTATAATCATGGAAAAGTTCATAAAATGATTGGATTGATTCATTTTTCTTCTTAATTGTGAATCTTTATATAAAGTTTGAGCTTTATTTATATCTTTTTTACTTAAAAATTGTTTAGTATCTTTATTGAATTTATCCTTTAATTGCTTTAAAACAAATTGAATTCTCTCTAAATATGGAGTGTAAATATGGTTTAATATATTATTGGGTATTGAAATTTCTCCCAAAGACCAAAGATCAAAATCATTTTCAGTAAAGATAGTAATACATGCAAAATGGTAAACAACTAGTTTGTCGTTTTCAATAAATATATCGTTTTTAGTCTTGTCAATTTTATAATCGTTATTATATATACAGTTCCAAGGCGCAGCATTTATACCTAAGTTATTTGAAATTTTTACTTTTGGAAAATATATAGGGATATAATCTAAATACTTTTGGTCTCCAAATTTCCCCTCCTCAGCCTCGGCACTGCACCAATCTATACATTTATTTTTCCACCATCTTACACTTTTTAATCCATAGAGATCATTCTTAAATCCAATTAGACCAGCCTGATATTTTCCATACATTTTTTCTACCCAATCACGATCTCTTTGGGGGGTTAGGAAAATAGAATGGTCACCCCATTCCTCAAAAATAATATTAGGGTCAGAGAAAAAGCATAAATCACCATCACAATATAGAATAGATGGTAAATCATAATTGACCAATAAATATTCTATCAAGACAGATTTTAAAGTCCAACAATATTCATTTACTTTTCTTTTTCTCTTAATTGCTTTTAATTCACGATCTTCCAATTCTTCAACTTGTAAAAGGTTTACATTAATTAAACTCATTTCTTTTAATAGTGAATATACAAAAGGATCTATACAACAAATCCACAATGTGAATTTTTCTGAGTACTGCATTAATGATTGCTGTAAAGCAATAATTTTCAAGACATACTCACTACCTACAATGACGCAGAAATGATTATTTAGATCATGTTGTTGATTATAGAATTGGGGATCAATTCTTTTTTGAGTATTTTTTTTGGAGAGATTTGAAGCTTTAATTCCTGTTGAAAGTGGGTTAACTATTTTCTCATTAGAGGGGATATACAATCGAGGTAAACTTATTTTTTTATCATTAGAGTTCAATGCTTATTCAGTCCTCTCCACTAAAATTTATTTGGATTCCAACTTTCATTTACAGTTTTTAAATCTTTAGGTGTATCGACACTAGCCCAAAAGTCATTGTGTTCATAGACTGCGAGCTCATTGTCTTTTATTAAATTTCGAAGAGGATCTTCTTCTAGAACACAATCATCATTATTACTTAAATAATCGAATATTTCTTTGTTAAATACAAAAAAACCGCCATTAATTACTTCATCAAGTAATGGTTTTTCTTTAAAATCAATAGCAATTCCATCTTCGACCGCCAATAGGCCGTATTGACTATTTTTTTTAATTCCAGTTAATGTAGCAATTTTTCCTTTTTCTTTATGGAATGCTATTAGTTGATCAATATCTATATTGGCTAATCCGTCACCATAAGTTAATAAAAAGGTTTCACCCTGTACAAAGGATTCAAGTTTTTTTAGTCTTGCCCCGGTCATTGTATCAATTCCTGTATCTATAAAGTGTATATTCCAATTTTCTAATTTCTGAAGTAGCGTATATTGACTGGTTTTAAAATTCAAACTAAAGTCATTCTCTTTCCAGCTAAAGTCCATAAAATATTCCTTAATTTTCTCACCTTTATATCCTAAGGGCAAAATGAAATCAGAATGTCCTCTAAAATCCCTTGCATCCGAAGCCCTTTTCCGCCACACAAAATTATGACTTTCATAGATTTATTTCCTTCCTCTCTATATATTTTACTAATTTAAACTATGTAATTTGTTTGGTAAATGTATACACGGTTGTACCATAATGACAATCAACTAAAAAAAATATGTTAGATTTATAATTCAGATGCTGATTAAACGTGGAGAATACACATTGTAGTTTATCATTAATTATATGTAAATTAGGTTCTTTTAAAATCTATGCTTTAGTTTATTTAATATTAATGAAAGAAATTGCTTGTTCTTAAGATAAAAGAAGGGGAAGGAAATCAAGGGAATTGAAGAAGCTTATAATGAAATATCCAAGAAGACAAAATATAAGATAAAGTATGGAAGTAAGTAGTCGTGAATGCACTACATAAGCAGAATATGCTGATCGCATAAATGATTATACAGAAATCAACAGAAGAATAACAAAGGGAATTAGCCATTTGAAGGAAAATGGAACAACTATTTTTACATTTTATAAATTCAAAAAAGAGCACCGCATAAAGGTGCTCTAGTGATAGAACTAATTTTGTAAAGAACTATTTATTCAATAAAGAAGGACTTACGAATTATTATATGAACGTTTTGTTAATTAAGTGTGTATCAATTAGACAGGAATTTTATTTCTCTACACCTATTTGATTTTACGGGCCAAATCATGTTAAAAGTAAGAAGAAAATTATTAAGTTAATGTTATTTTGTTTAAAATAACATCCCAATCGGAATCATCACCTTCCCATCTATCCTGATAACGTGGGAGTTCAATTGAACAAACCCGCGATATTCCCCAATTTTGTTCAACAATATTAGATATACCCTCCTTGAAATTAACAATAAGGATATTAAAATCCTTATTTGTAATTTTAGATAATACGTTTTGTAATTCAACCGCTTCATCTCGATTTCCCCAAATTCTAATGAATAAAATGGATCCACTACTATTTATTTTTTCAAGGAATTGATTAATTCTAGTGTCTAATTTAGCTTTAAAAGAAGGATAGGTTGATTTCAAATCCTTTTCTGAATTAATAGGAAAATCATGCATTGAAAAACAATTATAATAAGTGTCCTTTATACAGTAGGTAATTCGTTCTGCCCATTTAATTTGATTATCAAATTCTGATTCAATAAGACCGTAACTTTCTGAACCTTCTATAATCATATTTTCCAACTTCATAAATTTTTTAAATCGATTTTGAAGTAATCTGTTTACATCTGAAAGTGATGGATAATAAAACCAATCTAGAGGGCCAGAAAATGTTCTTAAATTGTGTCTTTTGATTTGGTTGGTGACTTGACACAATCCTCCTAAACTTACAATTACGCCATAGGATTTTTGTATATCTTCTAGGTTCATCCTCATCATCCTTTATAAAAGTAATTTAAATTATCTGTTCAGTATATGATGCAATAACATATTGATGTGGACCTATATATCACAGTACATAGAGCTAAGACATTTGTATAAATTTAAAAAGTCAAATACCTAAGTTGAGGGATTTCATCTTTGATGTTATATCATGGAGTTACTATTGGAATGAAAGCTGGTAGGGATATTGCGCCAGAGTTATATTTTCTGCAGTAACTTAATTTAGAAAACTGTTCTTGATTACTGTAGTAAAATTGTTGTTTTTTAAACATTACTTATCCGGATTCATGAAAAGTATTTTAATGTATTATTTTATATAACAATATTTAGTTTTAATATTAAAACTAAAATATGGAAGTAACATAGGGGATTCACGCATATAGTAATGTTAATGATAAAATTAACAAAATTTTCATTTAAATCAGATAAAACTATGATGTTTTTAACTTATAATAATGTTACTACGATGAAAAAATGGCTACTAATTAGTTAATTTAAAAATCAATTTTAGATAGGAAGAGGATAATGAAGACCAGAGATAGTTATAAAATTATTGTAATTGGTGCTGGGACAGCAGGACTATCTTCTACTGCACATTTATTACGAAATGTACCCCTATTGAAAGAAAGTATAGCAATTATTGATCCATCAAAAAAACATTACTTTCAGCCACTATGGAGTTTAGTGGGGGGAGGAATTGTTTCAAAGGAAAGTACGATGCGTAATCAGGAATCGCTTATTCCAAAAGGGGCAACGTGGATCCCTAAAAGTGTTGTTAAGTTATTTCCATCTGAAAATAAGATACTTTTAGATGACGGACTGCTACTTGAGTATGAAATTCTTATTGTAGCAGCTGGTATACAAATAAATTGGGACAGTATTAAAGGCTTAAAAGAGTCTATTGGCACTAATGGGGTATGTAGTAATTATTCTTATACATATGTTGATTCTACTTGGAGAGAAATCGAAAAATTTAAAGGAGGAAATGCGCTTTTTACCCACCCTAATACTCCTATTAAATGCGGTGGTGCTCCACAAAAAATTATGTACTTAGCAGAGGAGTATTTTTGTAATAGTGGTGTAAGAAACAGAAGTGAAGTAATGTTTTATTCTGCAAACAATAACATATTTCAGGTTCCACGATATGCAAATACTTTAGAACAAGTACTAGAAAGAAAGCAAATTATAACGAATTATAATAAAAATCTAGTGGAAATTATCGCCGAAAAGAGAGAGGCAATTTTTGAAGATACGCAAACACTAAAAAGAGAAACCGTACCATATAGTATGATACATGTTGTTCCGCCAATGGGGCCACCTAATTTTATTAAAGAGAGTGAGATAAGTGATCATCAGGGGTGGGTAGATATAAGCCCTTATACTTTGCAGCATGTGCAATATAAAAATATTTTTGGACTTGGAGATTGTACCAATTTACCTACCTCTAAAACTGGAGCAGCAATTCGAAAACAAATACCCGTCTTAAAACAAAATATTATGGACGTACTTAGCGGAAGAGATTTACAGGCTAAATATGATGGATATACATCATGTCCGATTGTTACAGGATATAAAAGTCTTATACTTGCTGAATTTAACTATGAACATGAGCCTCAAGAAACGTTTCCATTTAATCAAGCGAAAGAACGGTATAGTATGTTTTTACTTAAAAGATATATGTTGCCATATATGTATTGGAATTTAATGTTGAAAGGGATTCTATAGGAGAAGATAAAAAGTGGTTACAAAAATTGAAAATTAATTTGAAATAACTAATTGGAGGGAATAGCTATGCTTTTAAAATATTTTTATGATGAAAAATTAGCACATGCTTCCTATTTAGTCGGTTGTCAGAAAGAAGGCGTAGCAATCGTTATTGATCCCAGTCGCTATATAGAACAATATATAGAATTTGCTAAGAAAGAGGGGATGGAAGTAATTGCTGCGGCTGAGACTCATATTCATGCTGATTTTCTTTCTGGGTCTAGAGAACTTTCTAATCTTTACCATGCAAATTTATATGTATCTGATGAAGGAGATTGTGATTGGAAATATCAATATCTTAACGAAGGTCGATACAAATTGGTTAGAGAGGGCACAGAGTTTAAAGTAGGTCATATAAAATTTAATGTAATTCACACCCCAGGGCATACGCCTGAAAGTATTTCTTTTTTAGTAACGGATACAAGTCAAAATAATTATACGAATGATAAGCCGATAGGGATATTCACAGGTGATTTTATATTTGTAGGAGATATAGGAAGGCCGGATTTATTAGAAACTGCTGTCGGTATGAAAGATACTGCAAAAATAGGAGCGAAACAATTATTTGATTCTATACAAAAAATAAAAATACTTCCTGATTATTTGCAAATATGGCCATCACATGGTGCGGGAAGCGCATGTGGAAAAGCATTAGGAGCAATTCCAACTTCTACATTAGGTTATGAAAAGATGTTCAATTGGGCATTTCAGTGTAATGAAGAAAGTGATTTTATATCGACTTTATTGACGGGACAACCAGAGCCTCCAAAGTATTTTTCATTAATGAAGAATTTAAATAAGTATGGTCCGCCAATTCGTAAGAAGAGAAAAAGTACTGCTATTAATACAGTAGAAGAACTTCAAGAAATTTTGAAGAGTGTTCATCAAATAGTTGATATAAGGGATGTAGAGAGTTTTGCTGCAGGTCATATCGAGAAATCAATTAACATACCTTATAACAATTCTTTCACAACTTGGTGTGGATGGTTATTAGATTATAAAAAAGAAACTTTAATAATTCTAGATGAGGAAAAGGTTAAAGTAGAGGCGGTTATTAGAGAATTTGAATCTATTGGGTTAGATAATATTATTGCTTTTGCACCCTTAAAAGTAATACAAAGACTTGATAGATTTGAAAGTTACAAAGAAAAAACATCGATTGAATTATATCCGCATATAAAAGTTGGAAGCGTTAAGGTTATCGATGTGCGTAGTAAAAAAGAGTGGGAGGAAGGACACCTTCATGATGCAATACATATCACTTTAGGTAATCTATTTGAACAACTAGATTATATACCGAAAGATTTTCCAATAGTTTTGCAATGTCGAACCGGATTACGTTCCGCTATAGCAGCTAGTATTTTACAAAGAGCTGGTATAAAGGAAGTAGTGAATTTAAAGGGAGGATTTCTTGCATGGAAAGAAGAAGGGCTTCCTTATACAACATGCAATCTCAATGTGTAGGAAAATATTATATGCTAGGTAAGAATAATTAAAAGAAGTTATAGATGACGTGTTAGAAAAGGGAATCATAATTGTCGCAGATTCAGGAAATACATTAGGATTATTAATTGATTATCCAGTTAAATATGAAAATGTAATATTTGTTTTAGCATTAAATAATTTAACATTGGATCCATCTTTTATGGAATGGCAGTGTTGGAAGTACTTAGGTATTATCAATAAGAACCCAATTTAAAATTCTCTTGGATGCAAGAGAATTTTTTTATTGGGAATAGTAAGGGGGAGGGGAGGTGCATTACATATGGGAAAAGGTAGAAGTAATAATGCTGGTAAAAAGCAACCGAATTTTGATGATTCATCTAATTTTGCTAAACAAAGCCAACCGACAGAAAAGAAGAAGAAATAAGAACAGGAGCTCTCTTGATAAAGGGAGCTCCTGTTAAAAGTGGACTGACGTTTCAGAATAACATATCGATGGATTAACCCAATAGCCATAAATACAAGGTTTTAATTTTTACGAAGGGCACCTAATTTAATATTATTGTCCCGCTTTTTTATACGTATTGACGCGTTAAATCCATTTGAAATGCTCCTTAATGGCGTTGGGCGTGACCTTCATTAAAATTTTTTAAACCTAATGGGACTTACCATTAAGAGGGCGAGGATTAAAGTAATCCATGCATTACTATATGAAAACAATGCCATACCAGCCAATGATAATCCTGCAGCTGGAATAGGTAATCCCTTAAAATATCCAATAGTTGGTTTAATACTAAATTTAGCTAATCTTAAAGCACCCATTGTTGGGAATAGGATAAATGCCAAAGAAGTTAAAATAGAAGGTGTTGCTATCGTATGAAATAAAAGCGCAGGAGCGACGCCGAAACTAACAATATCAGCTAAGGAATCCAATTCTACGCCAAACTCACTGTTCACTTTTAATTTTCTCGCAATTCTTCCATCAAGAAAATCTAAAACAGCTGAAAAGAAAATGAGAATGGAGGCTGTTCCTAAATATTCACTCATATTCAAGGTGATTGAGAAAACACCGCACAATAAATTTCCAATCGTAAATAAATTCGGTATAATTTTTACAAGCTGATTAAACAAGTTTGTTCCTCCTAAATTAATTAAACTTCACATTTCTGTAGCAATTTCTATATATTCTTCCGTTATTCTTAAAAATATATGACCACTGTATTACTGTAAGCTAATTAAATTTCGATAAGAGAAAAATTGATTTCTTAAATGTTCCACTGGTTTATAAAAATGTTTAATCATTTTCAGTACGCGTTATTGAATATTAGCACTTGATAGTTGATATTTCGAGTAGTCAGGGATTTTCCGGTTCTGGTGCAAAAAATTCATGGTAATTAAAAATAATCTCTAAAAAGGAGACATAATGATACTATTATTTTAAAAAGGTTCGTGGTTGGTATCGAATATAAAAAAATAGAATTTTTATACAAAAATCACCCGAAAGGGTGCCTTTTGTACCTCTTAAAATGACTGAAGATGTGTTTACTTGAGTTCATTAGGTAGTTAGAGGTTGATAGACTATCTTTAACGAAAATGTTGAGTAGTTCATTTTCATTATATATCAATTTAATAATGATTTGGGATTTAGAAAGTTCCATGGAAAGTACATATCAACCTGATTGGAAGATTGGAAATTTAATAACTAGTGATACATTTTACTTAACGCAACATTTTGGTGCGCAAATGAAAACTTTTAAAGTCCACACAAATGGTACCCTAGAACGATTCCAAACAATAGAACCAGAATTAAAATAAAATTTTTGCAGGATCAATTAAATTCATTCCTTGTTATGCAAACACATTTTCAGCGGAAATAACTTCTTCACTATTTTGCGCTAGACATACTTTACAAAAAAATGGTTAAATTTCCTGGTCTTGAAATAATCCTTTCAAATTGCAATCCTACTTTTTCTACAAATTTTACTGCATCAACAATATTTATAGAAGTAAATGCTACAAAATTTTTTCAAATGAAATTTATAAAAGCTTGATAGGCAATACCAAGGGGAAAAGACCGTAGCTACCATATGTGCAGTCCATTTAGGAATATTTAAATTCAATACGGTATTGTACAAGATTCCATATACGATACAAATGATTAATACAAATGCAATGAATTGAAGAGCTAACAAAAATAGTGGTTGTTCCATCTATTCTCACTTTCTTTGTTTAATATATTAATATAATTTATTTGAAAGTGGAAGTTTTATTTCTATAAAGTTCCAAAAATGTGATATGAAAGGGATATTAGTAATCACAAGAATTGATGCAACTATAATGTAACTAAAAATAGTATTACAAAATCAGTAAAATAGTAAAGAAGGTCGCGATTCACGGCGACCTTCTTTACTATGCGTTATACCCAAATAATTTTAAATCTTCTCCTGAATCTGAAATGATTTTCTCAAATCGTAATCCTACTTTTTCTAAAAGCTTTCCTGAGGCGATATTATCTATAGAAGTAATTGCTACAATTCGTTTCATGCCGAGCTTTTGTATACCGTATTCGATTATTGCAGAAGCTGACTCGTAGCCATATCCTTTTGAACGGAATGTCTCTAAAAAGGCAAATCCGATATCAACGTCTTCTAATGAATCTCTTTTAATAAGGCCACACATACCAAGTGGAGTGAGATCTTTTTTTCGTTCTACTAAGTAAAGGCCAAATCCAAGTTTGTTATACATATCGATGGGACCGTTTACAATATAATTTTTTGCATCTTCTAAGTTACTAACTCCTTTGTCACCGATAAACTGAATCCATGCAGGATCGTTTACTAATTCAAGAATAAAAGGAGCGTCTTTTATATCAAACCAACGAAGATTAAGACGTTCGGTTTCAAGAACTATCAATAATTACACCACCTTTAAAAAGTTATAACAATTAGTATGGATTGTGTAAAACAAAAGTGCAACATATTTTAGTGGGGCTTTGTTTGTTCACATAAAGTTCGTTTGTTTTGTATAGAGAGATATTTTATAATTAGGATTGATTGTAAAGAGTGAGATGCTTATACAATGACTCCTAGGTGACTAGGAGTTTTTACTATATAACTATCATTATTACTAAATATGACACACTACACATTCTACTCAAGGAGGTACATAATGAAGAAATTATATAATGCATCGTTTACGTATTTGATTATCGGTTTATTATCAGGGATTTTCGCTAGGGAGTATGGTAAGTATAAAGGGATTTTAGGATCTACTTTGTTAAATCTTTTGCATACACATACACTTGTACTTGGCTTTTTCTTCTTTTTAATTGCTTTAGGATTAGCAAAAGTATTCGCGTTTCATGAAGTGCAAGGGTTTAATAAGTGGTTTGTTTTACATAACATTGCATTAACATTAATGTTAGGTTCGCTAGCAGCGAGAGGGCTTCTTCAGTTAAATGGAGCTGACTTTAAAGGGTTAACTTATATTGTAGGGTTTTCTCATTCGTTGATGGCAGTTACTTTAATTTGGTTTATGTTGTTAATAAAGAAATCGTTTAAAATGTAGTGAAAAAGAACTTGTAGCGTGTGCTGCAGGTTCTTTTTTGTATGTTCAGTTTTAATAATCTTATTTTTCTAATTATTTTGTATAAAGATGGTATACTTGTTTTAAAATTAAAAAGGAGAGTTGATTATGGAAATAACAATTGAACATGTAGTAAATGAATTAAAAGGTATACTTCCTGAAGATCGAGTAGTAATAAATATGACAGTACGAGAGTTACATAGTAAAGATGAATCTTACCACGTTAGTAGTTTACCTGATGTAGTTGTTTTTCCAAAAACGACCGAAGAAGTTAGCTCGATAATGAAAATAGCGAGTCAGCACGGAACAGCTGTCGTTCCATTTGGAGTAGGGTCCAGTTTAGAGGGACATGTAATTCCTTACGAAAAAGGAATTACAATGGACTTTTCTCTTATGAACAAAATACTTGAAATAAGAGAAAAGGATTTTCTTGTGAGAGTACAGCCAGGAGTGACGCGCTCTCAGCTTAATAAAGAATTGAAAAAGTATGGATTATTTTTTAGTGTAGACCCAGGAGCTGATGCAACGTTAGGAGGAATGGCTGCTACAAATGCGAGCGGAACGACAGCGGTAAAGTATGGGGTAATGCGTGATCAAGTTCGAGATTTAGAAGTCGTTCTTGCTGATGGAGGAGTAATACATACCGGGAATTTAGCGGCGAAGTCATCATCAGGTTATCATTTAAATGGTATTTTCATAGGCTCAGAAGGAACACTTGGATGTTTCACGGAGTTAACTTTAAAAGTATACGGTATACCAGAACATGTTATGGCTGCGAGGGCATCGTTTCCAACTATAAATGATGCAGTAGAAGCTGTAATTAACATATTACAAGCAGGTATTCCAATCGCGAGAATTGAACTCGTTGATGAATTATCTATGAAACAAGTAAATTATTACAATGAAACAAGTTACAGAGAAGAACCGACACTGTTTTTAGAGTTTCACGGCAATGAAGCAGGGTTAAAGCAAGATATTGAATTTACGAAAGAAATCGTTCTTGATCATAAATGTATAGAAATTGCGTTTGAGATGGAAACAGCAGCGAGAAATAAGCTGTGGGATGCAAGACATAACTTAGCGTACTCTTACGTGCATAGTTATCCTGGTAAAAAGCTAATGAGTACAGACGTATGTGTACCAATTTCGGAATTAGCTGGAGCGATTCAACATGCGAAAGAGGTATTACATAAAGTAGGGCTTATTGGCGGTATTCTCGGTCATGTTGGGGATGGGAATTTCCATGTACTCTTAATGATTGACACAAATGATAAGGAGGAAGTGAAGAAGGCAGACGAAATAAATGAAAGTATCGTTCAGTATGCTCTTAAACGAGGAGGAACGTGTACAGGAGAACATGGCGTTGGAATCGGAAAACGAAAGTATCAAGAAGAAGAACATGGGGCGGCATTATTTGTAATGGAGAAAATAAAGAAAGCTCTTGATCCGCAAAATATTTTGAATCCGAATAAGGTGTTTCAATTAAAAGATAGGGGCTGAGTGGATGAAAGTACTAGAAGCGATAAGTAATATAGCTGGAAAGTATTTTGCATTTTGGACCGGTTGCTGCACTCCCAAGTGTATTAGCGGCAGTATGGCATAACATTGCAGGGCCAATATTAGCAACCATCTGGTCAAAAAATACAAAGAATACTTTCAGCGATGAAAATGTATCAATAAATATAGAAAAATAGGAATGATAAATAATGCAAAAACGTATTGTACATTTTGAAGGAATGGTTGTATTTTTAGCCACGATTTATATGTATTCGATATATGAGTTTAGTTGGATTATATTTTTTGTATTCCTTTTAGCGCCGGATCTATCAATGTTAGCATATGGGATTAATAATCACGTTGGTGCGAAAATATATAATGTATGTCATACATATATCATATCCATATTAATTGTTCTAATAGGTGTCTATTTTAAGATAGATACCGTTATAATGATTGGCTTAATATGGACAGCACATATTGGAATGGATCGAATGTTTGGATATGGATTGAAATATGAGACGGATTTTAAGGATACTCATATTCAGAGGTTATAATTTGTTTTGAGAAGAGGGGTACGTTGAAGCAGAGAATTGCTATCGAAGAATATAATGTCAAATGGGAAAGTGAATTTAATAAGCTACAAACTCTCATTAACGATGTGATGGAAGACAGTATTGTATCTATTGAACATGTTGGGAGTACATCTGTTAAAGGGCTTGCATCAAAACCAATACTAGATATTGATGTTGTAATAGAAGAGTACGAAATTTTTCATGAGGTAGTAAAAAAACTTGAGAAGATAGGGTACTATCATCAGTTAGAATGGAGCTTTAAAGGAAGAGAGGCGTTTGGAAGAAAGGATACGTTCGTTCCATGGAACGAGGGAAATACAGTTTGGATGGAACATCATTTATATGTGTGTGATAAAAATAGTGAAGAGTTGAGAAGGCATATAGTGTTTCGAGATTACCTTCGTGAACATACTGAAGTAGCTAATGAGTATGGAAACTTGAAGGAAGAGTTAGCAAGAGAGTCGAAAAATCGATCTAGTTATATTGAGGGTAAGACCGTATTTATTACAAATATATTAGAAAAAATAAACTAAAGCAGCATGGAATACATGCTGCCTATTGTTTTGAAATAGAAAGCTGCCATTATAAAACAAATACAAACTGGCCCTGTTGATTGATGCGGTTACTAAATATAATAGGAAATAAAATAGAAAAGAGCGGAAAAGAGGGAGCTTATGTACATACCAAAATATTTCGCAATACAAGATGAAGAGATGAAGTACGAAATAATGGAACAAAATAGCTTTGCGACATTATTTTCTCAACATAACGGAGAACCATATGCAACGCACTTGCCGTTGTTATTAAATAGGGAGACCCTTACTTTACATGGTCACTTCGCACGGCCGAATGAACAGTGGAAAGATATTGGGACTCAGCAAGTACTAGCTATATTTCAAGGACCACATAGTTACATCTCTCCGTCATGGTATGAAACAAACAATGCAGTACCAACATGGAATTACGTTGCAGTGCATGTATATGGTGAATTAGAAATTGTTGAAGATGAGAAGACATTAGTAGATTCTCTTCAAGATTTAGTAAATAAATATGAAGATCCAGAGAGCACCTACTCACTTAATGATGTAGATCCGAATTATATGGGAGGATTAAGTAAGGGAATAGTTGGATTCAAAATAAAGATAAATAAAATAGAAGGAAAAGCGAAGTTAAGTCAAAATCATTCTGTAGAGAGACAGAATTTAGTTGTGGAGAAACTTGAGAAAGTTGGTAGTGAGGAGAGTAAGAGGATTGCGGAGTTGATGAGAAAATAAAGCCTACATGAAAGGGAAATATTCTAAATAAGCGTATTTAAAAAGACCTTCTTAATTGAAGGTCTTCCGTTTTTTAAAGTGCTTTTTCAGTTGTTGTTGAGTTGTAGTCTTTACTTACGTCAACGGATTGAACAAGGTCAGGTCTTTGTGGTGCAGGGGTGTCCCCAATGTTTAATGCTACATATCCTAACTGTGTTTTCGGTGTTTCTGAGGTGAAGCTTAATCCAAGAGTTGTGATGCTAATAACAGCTAAGCCAATGATGCTCAATTTAATCTTTTTCATTATATCAAAGCTCCCTTTTCTTCATGTTTTTTTCTTGCTTGATTGGCCATGTAAAAGTATTGACTAGTTTTTATATGGTCTTCTTTTTCATAAAACATATTTGCTAGAACATCAGTGTACTCTTGTATACATTCCCAAAGGTTTTCTGTTTTAAAGTAAGAAATTCCTTCCAAAATTATCATTTCTAAATCATTTATAGAAGTTTTATTATTTAGTTCTCTTAAAATCATGAAACGATATTGAAACTCTTTGTTTTCTAGTTTATTTGAAATGTTTAATCCTTTTTTATAAGTTCTTTAGCCTGGGTATATTCTCCAAGCTTGTAGTATTCACGTGCTTCAACAAAAAGTGCTTTAAAGTGATTTGGTTGCTTAGTTGTAACCTCTGAAATATGACGCATTGCTAACTCTGAAAGGTTTTGACTTGCATATAGCCAAGCTAAATTATGTCGTACTCTTAATGATAAAGTCTCCTCTGAATACTTCTGTAGAATATTTAATGCTGAATCAAGTCTAATTTCAGCTTGTTCAAACTGTTTTAAATCAATACAAGATAAACCAAAGATGTTATCACACAAAGCAACATTAATTTCACAGTTTATATGTTTTGAAAAAATCGCTTTAGCTTCATTTGCAGATTGGATTGCTACTAATGGTTGATATGTTTGATAATAATAGGAAGCTAAGCGGTAGTTAAATTCAGCATTCTCTAGTTCGTCAGATACGTGTATTAGCAGCTTTTTAGCGTTCTCGAAAAGGTGTTTTGCTGCATTGTATTTTCCAATAATTGTATTGTGAATAGCCTTAAAAAAATGATAATAATAAGAAAATAGCCCATTCTCTGGAAGTGGGAAAGAATCAATTTTATTAAAATCATCTTTATTAATATTTAAACCATCTGTTAAAATTTTGTATCTGAAATTAAAAAGTGAATAATACAATTGTAGGTTTGTATCTTCTTCTGAATTAGAGATGATATTTTCAATATCTTTTTTTATTTTTGTTGCATGGGTAGTTTGATGCTGTAACATAGCTCTATACCAGTCATTAAATAATTTTGTAATTTGTTCATTACCTTGTAGTTGAACGTTCATGAAATCCCCTCACTTTTTGAATATTCTTATAAAATGTAGTATCAAAAATAAAAATATTTAGAAATGATGTTTTATATTTCTCAATATTTGTTTAACAAGCTTACGAGTAAGTCTATTGGAATAGTGTAGAATTTGTTTTGGATTAAAGAAATGGCATCGGGGGATGTGCATTTTAAAGTTTTAGTTGAGTGGGGGGATATAAAAAGGGTGCGTTCACACAATTTATATGAACGCACCTTTTTACATATTAAACAATCAAGTCCCACAAAAAGTACGATAAGGACGATTCGTCGGTGCAGGTGGAATGCAGTATTCTTCTTGATCTGTAGAATACGCATAAGGATTTGATAAAGCTTCAAGAAGTTTCTCCATTACGCTATAATCGCCATTTGTGACAGCTGCTTCTAGTGCTTCTTCTACACGATGGTTTCTTGGGATGATTGATGGGTTATTATTTTTCATCATTTCGTAGGCGTTTTCTTTCGATTGTTCTTGTCTTTTTAATCGAGATTGCCACAGTTTGTACCAATCTTTATAGTCAGGACTTTCAAATAGAGCTGTATTTTCGATAGCATCAAGAGTTAATGAACGGAATGTATTTGTATAATCCGCTTTATATTTCTCCATCATTTTTAAAAGTTGCTCAATAAGTGGTTGATCTTGTTCTTCGGTACTAAATAGTCCTAATTTCTTTTTCATTCCAAGGAACCAATGGTTTTCATACTGTACGCTAAATTTCGAAATTTCGTCTTGGGCGATTTTTAATGCTTCTTCTTCATCTTCGTGCAGAATTGGTATTAAAGATTCTGCTAATCGAGCGAGGTCCCATGCGGCCATATATGGTTGATTTCCATATGCATAACGACCTTGTGTGTCAATAGAGCTAAATACGGTTCCTTGATCGTAATTGTCCATAAATGCACAAGGACCGTAATCAATTGTTTCGCCACTAATCGTTATATTGTCAGTGTTCATTACACCGTGGATAAATCCAACAAGTTGCCATTTTGCGATAAGACTGGCTTGTCTTTTAATGACTTCTTGTAGTAATGCAGTATATCGGTTTTCATGAGCTTCAATTTCTGGGTAATGCCTTTTTATCGTATAGTCAGCTAGTGATTTCAGGTCCTCTATTGAACCACGAGCTGCAGCATATTGAAATGTACCGACGCGTATATGGCTACTAGCTACTCTAGTTAAAATTGCTCCAGGTAACTTTGTTTCACGATATGTTGCTTCACCAGTTGTGACAACTGCTAAACTGCGAGTAGTCGGAATATCAAGTGCATACATTGCCTCACTAATGATATATTCACGTAGCATCGGACCGAGTGCAGCACGGCCATCTCCTCGGCGTGAATAGGGAGTAGGGCCAGAACCTTTCAGTTGAATATCGAAACGCTCACCTGAAGGAGTAATTTGTTCGCCAATTAAAAGAGCACGACCGTCGCCTAACATATTAAAATGTCCGAATTGATGGCCAGCATATGCTTGAGCTAATGGATGAGCTCCTTCTGGGAGTGCATTACCAGCGAAAATAGCAATTTCAGCTTCCTTTTTCAGTTCTTCAGGGGTCAAGCCAAGAGATATCGCTAATGAATGGTTTAGTTTAACTAACTCCGGTGAACTTACAGGAGTAGGGGGGATTTCTGTATAAAATGATTGTGGTAAAGTCGTATAACTATTATCTAAATTCCAACCTGTTTCATTATTTTTAGTCATTGTATCTCCTCCTTTTTGTATTTTAAGTTATGTATTTGTACGTATGTATTCTTTGTAAAGTTAACTAAAAGTATAATATAATATTTCCCCTTGCAATCTATTGTAAGGACTTCATTGCACTATGTCTATTTAACAGCAAATTTAAAACCTCCATTTTAAGAAAATGGAGGTTTTTATTATTATTTAATTTTTACAATTATTTTTCCTTTTGCTCTTCCAGACTCTGAATATTCCATTGCTTTTTGAGCATCTTCAAAAGGGAAAACTCGATCGATTACCGGTTTGATTTTTCCGGCTTCAATATAGTTTGCAATAGTACGTAATTGATCCCCGCTTGGCTTCATAAATAAAAATGAATATTGAGCATTATGCTTTTTTTCAAGTGCAGTAAGTTTTTTGCTGGCTAATGAAAATAAGAGAGTTTTAAAGAATCCTGAACCAAATTCTTTACCGAAGCGAGCATTCGGCATACCTGAAACGGAAACAATGTTTCCTCCGCTTTTTATAATATTGAATGATTTTTCAAGTGTTGCACCGCCGATTGTATCAAATACCGCATCATAATTTTTTAGTATATCTTCAAATTTTTCTGTTTTGTAATTAATAATTTCATCTGCGCCAAGAGACGTTACTAAATTTGCACCAGCTTCACTAGCAGTCGTTGTAACAGTAGCACCCATTATTTTTGCTAACTGAATTGCGAAAGTACCAACACCACCGGATCCAGCGTGAATTAAAATCTTTTGTCCTTTTTGTAATTGCATGATGTCATGTAATGCTTGATATGATGTTAAGCCAACAAGTGGAATCGAAGCCGCTTCCTCAAAACTTAGATTTTTTGGTTTTAAAGCAATATCATCTTCATGAATGGCTATATACTCCGCAAAAGTACCAATCTTATTTTTTCTTGGACGAGCATATATTTCATCACCGACTTTAAAACGAGTCACTTTTGATCCAACCTTCGTGATGACGCCGGAAAAGTCATTCCCAAGGATTAGAGGCATTTCATATTTCAGTAACATTTTAACTTTTCCATCACGTATTTTAAAATCAATTGGGTTAATACTAGCTGCATGAATTTCTGCGAGCACTTCATACCCATTAATTTCAGGAGTAGGTACCTCTGCCATACGCATTGGGACTTTTCCATATCTATCAATTATCATTGCTTTCATTTCTTATACCTCCAAGTTTTAATAAAAGTTTTGCAATAGCTTCTCAATATCTAATACAAGATTTTTTAATAAACCTAATTTTGTACGTATATCAATATAATAAAAATTCTTTGTACCTTCTTTTCTCATTAAAATAATGCCAGCTTCTCGTAAAATCTTAAGGTGATGTGATACTGCTGGACGGGAAAGGTGTGTTTGCTTCGTAATTTCTCCTACACGTAATCCTGTTTGACATTCCGTTTCCATTAGCACTAATAAAATAGCTTGACGTGTTTCATCACCAATTGCCAATAATACTTTTTGAGAATCAATAAAATCTTTTTTTATAATATTTAATTGTTCTTGTTTATTCATTTCAATCACTTTGCCTCCAGGTAATTAGTCGAAAGGTTTAAGATGATGAACCATTACTTCGATACGGTAATGCTACATGATTGTTGCATGAGGTGCAATATTGAGAAAGAAAATCGAGACGAATGAATTTTTTATTGTTGAAAATTATAGGGAGATAGAAAAGGGATTGGAAGGATTACATAACACAATAGATGAAGTTTTAAAAACAAAAAATGATGTAACAATAAAATAAGCGGTCGTAACCTTGTATAATCCATAAGGTTACGACCGCTTATAATGTTTGTATTATTTTTGATTTTTACGATAGAACATGGTTCAACGTAAAGTACATTCTTTTGTTTTACACTTTCATACAGACACAATTCAGGTGGATTATAGATGTATGAAAAGGTAAAAGGAATTTTGGGGCGTAATCTATCTATATGATAATTCAAAATGAAATATAAGTCTATATTTTAATGTTTTTTTTGATTATATTTATGTCACTGAGCTCAGAACAATGATGTGGAGGGTAAATATATGAAATCGAATTATGTACCAGTTTTAATTGTTGGAGGGGGATTATCTGGGTTAGCGTCTGCGTTATTTCTTGCAAAACATAATATTGAGTACTTACTTATTGAAAGGCATCCGTCTACTGCCATTCATCCGAAAGCAGGCGGTCTTACTTTACGTACAATGGAGTTATTTCGAGAATTAGGCTTGGAAAAAAGAATTAAATTGGCAGGTAAAGCATTAGAGAACTGCAGAGGAAGAATAGCGGTTCATACAATAGCTGAGGCGAATAAAGAAGAATTGGAACAAATGAGAGCGACGCAATACGGAAACGATGAAGAGTTACTTCAAAAAATAGAAAAGATTAGTCCATCAAAACAAACTGCGTGTTATCAAATTATTTTAGAAGAGATGATGTTACAAGAAGCGAAAACATTAGGCGAGCAACTATCTTTTTATCATGAATTAGTTGCATTTGAACAAAATGAAAACGGGGTAAAAGCAACGATTCGAAATCGTGAAACAGAAAAAGAAAGTGTCATACATTGTGACTATGTAATTGCAGCGGATGGAGCGAAAAGTAAAATACGTGAGCAGTTAGGGATTAAAACTGAGGGTCGTGGAACCATTGGTGGCTATTATATGAATATTTATTTTGAAGCTGATTTAAGTGAGTTTATACAAGGAGATGCATTCGGTTTTTCGATGGTACTTCATCCGGAGGTTCTTGGTGCACTTATCCCGGTTGATAACGTAAAAAAATGGATTTATCATGTAGCCTACGATCCATTAAAAGGAGAGGGGCTAGAGGACTTCACTATAGAACGTTGTAAACAAATTATTCAAATAGCAATTGGAAGTACAAATGTTGAATCAAAAATATTAAGTGTTTTACCGTGGGAAGCAGCCGAAAGTACAGCGGTGAAATTTCAAGAAAATCGAATTTTTCTAGTTGGAGATTCAGCACATATTATGCCGCCAACAGGCGGATTCGGTTCAAATACAGGAATACAAGATGCGCATAACTTGGGTTGGAAATTAGCGGCTGTTATAAAAGGGAAGGCAAAACCAAAATTGTTAGAAACATATCATGAAGAGAGACACTCTGTTGCAAAATTAACGACCGCTTATGCAAGTAGTTTACTGTTTCGTGCTGCGAATAGAGAGGAAGGCAGTTTGAATAATATGGATGGTTTAGCTGTTACAGTTGGATATCAGTATTGTTCAGAGGCGATTATAGATGATTCAGTCACTCCGCATAGAATGGATAGCATAGAGTTGAACGGAAGACCTGGAACGCGAGCGCCACATTTATGGGGAACGTATGAAGGGAAGAAAGTTTCTACATTAGACTTATTCGGTAACAGTTTTGTATTACTTACAGGAGTAGAAAATAGTTCTTGGGCTGAGGCAGCACATACTGTTTCAGCTAAATTAGGAATAAATATAAAAGGGTATCGTGTTGGCTTAAGTGGAGACTTTGTTGTTCCAGAAGATATTTTTAGCAAATTATATGGTATAGAGAATGGAGGTGCTGTATTAATTAGACCAGATGGCTTTATAGGATGGCGTTCGGAAAAAACGGTAGTAAATCCAGATATAGTATTGGAAGAGGTAATGAGAAATTTATTATGTAATTTTTAAGTAACTACAGAAATATTGTTTTATGTGCTTCACTGTACTGAAAAAATATTCACAAATTTCAATAGGTTTGATATGATTAAATTCGACAAGTTAATAGAGGCCGGAGATATTTGAGAAAAGCCATAAATTTATTTAGGGACACAGGAGTGTATTCTAAATAATTTATGGCTTTTTTTATTGAATGAACCGTACAAAATAGGGAGTTACATGTGAAAAGGAGGGCTATAGGAATTAAATAGGATAATACTAGTTTTCTATATTAATAATATAGAGAAAGTATATTTGTAAGATTGGAATTTTAATATAGGTTTATAAAAATAATGAAAGTGTGTCTTCTATTTCGTGTAAATCTCATTAGCTTGTTGAAATTTACAACGTAGGAAGGGTTTGAAGGATGAGAAAGATTATTAGCGTTTTAGTTATTTTCTTTATGACGGGAAGCATCTTTGCTGGGGGAGCTGTTCATGCGAAAGCAGAAGGAAAGCATGAATGGAATACGAATAAGTTTTTAAATATTGCACATCGCGGAGCAAGTGGACATGCACCTGAGCATACTTTTGCTTCTTATGATTTAGTGAAAAAAATGAAAGCGGATTATTTAGAGTTAGATATTCAATTAACAAAGGATGGCCAATTAATTGCAATGCATGATACAGCAGTTGATCGCACTACAAATGGAACAGGCGAAGTACGCGATAAAACGTTAAGCGAAATAAAGAGTTTAGATGCTGGATCATGGTTTAATAAAGCGTATCCAGAAAAGGCTAAGCAAGAGTATGTTGGGCAAAAGGTTCCAACTCTTGAAGAAATCTTCCAAAAGTATGGGAGAAGTATGAAGTATTATATTGAAACAAAATCACCAGATGTGTATCCAGAAATGGAAGAGAAATTGTTGGCGTTGTTACAAAAATATAATTTAGTAGGTCAAAACATGTCTTCTAGCCGTGTTATGATTCAATCATTTAGTAAAGATAGTTTGAAAAAGATTCATAGTATGAATGAAAATATTCCGTTAGTTCAATTGCTTTGGTATTATCCAAATGAAAACAATGAAATTGTTGAATGGTCTGGCATTACACATGAACCGAAAAGTGTAACAAATGATGATTTTCAAGAAATTAAAAAGTATGCAGCTGGTATTGGACCAAACTTACGTAATGATAACGGGGAACTAATTATTGATGAGTCATATATGAAAATGGCTAGAAAAAATGGACTGTTAATTCACCCTTATACAATTAATGAGAAACCAGATATGAGACTGTTAATCAAATGGGGTGCTACAGGAATGTTTACAAATTATCCGGATCGATTACATAGTGTATTGAAGGAAAAATAAGTGAAAAAGGGTATACCAGTGTTTTAGGTATACCCTTTTTAATCTAACTCCCCGATAAACAGAATCTCTTTTTCATAGCATTCATCTGCATCATAAATAATTTCTTGAAAGTGAAGCGTTTTGAAGGAATGATAAACTGACATTTCCCATGTCTCCCAAAAATCAATTTCATTTGAAAGAAGAATCCATTTTTGAAATTCACTATCTCTATTAAAGAAATTATGAAAGTAGTCCTCATTTTTAAATATAATGATTTGCGAATCCCACAAATTATTTATAGAAATTAAAACAACAACTCGATATGTATGGGTATCGCTCGGTTTCATATTTATTAAATGATTTGCTTGGTTTAATAAGGTTTGAATACATAACCGTTTTACTTTTCTAGGTGTTTTACGAGAGTCAATAAAAGCTTGCGAAACTGGCAATAGCATATTCCAATATTCATCGTTATAGAAAGTAGAAGGGAACGTTTTTATATGTTCCTCAATTCGCTTTATCATAGTGTTTGTTTTTCGTTTCATACCACGTATTTTCTTTTCACGCATTGTGAGTCATCTCCATAAATTTTTGTAATGCAGCAGAGTGATATATATCTTTTCTAGTAATAAAAGTAGTAGGAACTTTTTTGAAGCTATTTGGTAAAGGATTGAATGATATGTCATGTTTATGACCATTTAAAATAGACTTCATCATAATTGCTATGCCCATACCTGATTTTACACATGCGAGTATCGCTTCAATTGTTCCAAACTCAAATACTCGCTTAGGTGAAATTCCTTCTTCTTGAAGCCAATCTTCTAATAAATTTCTATAATAGCACCCGTGACTAAATGCAAGTAAATTCATGTCTCCTATTTCTTTAAAGGAAGATAAAGGCTTTTTGCTAATGAGAACTAATTCTTCGTCACGAAATATATTTGTATGAAGTTCAGCATGCTGAGTAGAGCCAGCTATAAACGCTCCGTCCAGTTTTCGTTCTAGTACAAGCCTAATTAATTGTTCTGTCGTATTTGATTCTAAAATCAATTCGACTTTTGGGTATTTCTCATAATAGGCCGTTAATATAGATGGAAGTCTTACAGCGGTTGTAGATTCTGTACATCCAATTTTTAAAGTGCCTCTTGGTTCGATCCCATTACTTTGAACTGCTTTAACAGATTGATCCATTAAGTGGATAATTTGTTTGGCGTATGTTAATAAAATCTCACCGTTAGAAGTTAAAGTTACACCTTTTCCGTTTCGGTAAAATAAAGGCACACCTAATTCGTTTTCTAGTTGTTTCATACGCATTGTTACGCCAGACTGTACATAGTTTAAATTTTTAGCTGCGTGAGATATGTTTTTTTCTTTCGCAACTTCGTAAAATACAGTTAAATCTTTTATATCCAAGTATCATCCCTCCAGAAAAGGTATCATTTTTTTTGATGGATTACATGATAAATCTTTATTTTATATGATATCAGAACTTTCATACAATGGAAGGGGATGGAGGGATTATTGTGTTAATGGAAGGAAGGGTGAATAGTACTTATAAGTGGGTTATGTTAATTTTTGCGACGGTTGCTCAAACAACAGCAACACTTATAACGTATGGTGTTGGAGCGTTTGCTTTATTTTGGAAAGAAGAATATGCACTTACGAATACGGAGATCGGATTGTTAGTAAGTGTTGTAAATATAGGGCCGCTATTTTGTATGCTTTTTGTCGGGCGGCTACTTGATCAATACAATGAAAAGTTGTTAATTTCGATAAGTTCATTTTTATTAGGAGGTTCGTTTTTACTGACTAATATGGTCAATGGATTTAATGGGTTACTTTTTGTACTTTTATTAGTAGGAACGTTTTATAGTGTTTCGCAGCCAGGAGGAAGTAAGGTGATAATGAAGTGGTTCTCAAAAGAAAATCGCGGGTTAGCGATGGGAATTAGACAAGCCGGTATACCGATTGGTGGTACATTAGCGGGAGTGTTGATCCCGTTTCTTACAATAAAATATAATATGGCTTACGCGGTAAATAGCATTGCATGTATTTGTATAATTGGAGGGTTTTTATTTTTTATATTTTATAAGGAACCATATATTCAAGAGAAAGTTAAACAAGAACGTAGTAAACTTTCTTTTTGGATGCAGTTAAAAGAAGTGATGTGTAAAAAAGAGTTGTATGCAATTTATATAACTGGCATTTGTATGATTTCATTGCAAATGGTGTTAGTTGCACACTTTATAAAATTTTTAGTATTGAAACAATCAATCACGCCAATTTTAGCTGGAAAAGTATTTTCCGTTATGTTCTTTTCTGGAATGGTTGGTAGGGTTATATTAGCAGCTACTAGTGATTTGTTTTATAAGGGAAATCGGCGTATCCCCTTATTTATAACTGTTTGTATTTCTATTTTCTTCATTCTAATATTAGTAATGAGCATACATACAATAACGAATGTATTGTATGGTGTAAGTGCATTGTTAGGTTTCTTTTCAATTGGATGGTTTAGTCTTTATATAGCTGAAGTTGCGGAATCAGCAAGTGAAGAATCAGTAGGGATGACAGTGAGTTTTGCACTTACATTAAATCAAATTGCCATTATTGTTGCGCCTGCTTTATTTGGTTATATTGTAGATAAGAAGGGATATACGTATGCGTGGTTATGCATAGTTGTATTACTAACTATTTCAGCGGTCAGCTTATATAGGAAGTATAGAAAATGAAGGAATGGTAGCAATGTAAATTTTTTATGAAGAAAGTCTAAAGAAATGTTGAATGAGCGACATTTCTTTTTTTATTTGTTGTATAATCAAAATGTAAATGAGATTCATTTTCAATTTCGTTCATTGCCTCTTTTGAAATTACCTGTAATTTTAGCCATAATTACCTGTTTTTCTTTATCGTTATTTGCATGATTTATTTTATTTAAAAATTTTTCAGCATCATTTCCTTTTAATATCACAATCTATTTTCCGTAATATTCAATTAATAACATGTTATTTTTGGTTATCCGATAATGAAACATCTTATCATCTAAACGATTGCGTTTATCGGTGTTTTTCATAGTACATCTCCATTCTTTTTAGTATGTAACAAATGTTACAAAAGAATTTGAAATTATAGTGTAATGCATCCGATTGTATGTTGGAAATTTTGCAAGAAAGAAATACAATAGAGAGTAGTCAAAATTGAAAATGAGAAAAAGGAATCTAGTTTTAACAGAGTGAATATTAAATAATATTATAATATACTTGATAATTAAAAGATATAAAATAGAATGGATATACGTTAAGTGAAACTAGATAAAAGAGGGTTCCTAGTATGTTAAAGAAATGGTTAATCATTTTCTTTATTTTTGCTGTTTTTTGTGGAAGTGTTGTTACACTAATACATGCAAATAAAGGAAAAAAATATGATGCAAAGGCATTTTCTAATGTAAATAGTAAGCAAAAAGATGTTAAGCAGGAAATTGATGCGAATGAGAAAAAGCGTTATGAAATTGCAGCTGGAAAACTAGATCAGTACTTAAAAGATAAAGGATTTAATGGGAGTGTTCTTGTAGCAAGTAAAGGTCATGTCATTTTACGAAAAGGCTACGGTTATGCGAATGTGAAAGACCAAGTATTAACAACGCCAAGAACGAAATATCGCATTGGCTCTATTACGAAAACAGTTGTTGCAATATCTATTATGCAACTAAAAGAAAAAGGGAAGTTGAACATTGAAGACAATGTAAATAAATATATCCCATCGTTTCCAGCAGATAAAAACATTACGTTACGAAACTTGTTAACACATACGTCTGGATTACCAGAACAGGGACAAGGTAGTGTTGACGCAGCATCACGGTTAAAATTAGTAACGTGGATTGGGGCACAAACGTTACAATTTCCAGCAGGGACAGGATGGAAATATACAGATTATAATTATATGGTGCTTGCATATATTGTAGAAAAAATATCAAATAAACCACTTGCTGAATATGTGAAAGAAAATATTTTGACTCCTGTTGGAATGAATGAATCTGGAATGGGCGCAACACTCCCAGAAGATATTTTCTTAGCAGAAGGGTATACGAA
Source organism: Bacillus cereus group sp. BfR-BA-01349 (assembly GCF_022663795.1). Taxonomy (NCBI): domain Bacteria; kingdom Bacillati; phylum Bacillota; class Bacilli; order Caryophanales; family Bacillaceae; genus Bacillus; species Bacillus cereus group sp. BfR-BA-01349. Next base: position 30,493 of record NZ_JAKUGE010000021.1, on the reverse strand, counting down.
AAAAGATAATAAGTTAATAGCCACACCTCGCTTAAAAATGAACTGGCTGTATGGTTGTGGTGAAATGTATACGACTGTTGAAGATATGAAAAAGTTAGATGAAGCTATTATGGATGGTAAACTACTTTCTAAACAAAGTGTATCAGATATGTTTTCTGCATCACCTGCAAGAAAATATGGATTTAGTTTCTATATTTATCCAGATTATTATCATAACCACGGTGTATTAGCTGGCTGGAACACTTTTAATAATTTTAACTGGGATAAACGAACGTTTGTCATATTATTTTCTAACGTCCAAAATGGTATGAATGATGCATTTAATCAAGAATTTAGGAAAATGGCGAATGATTTAATAGAAGGAAAATAATTATAAAAAATCGGTATTGATATGTAATTATCAATACCGATTTTTTTATTTTGTAAAGTTTTACTTACTGAATAAAGTGAAAATTTACTCAGTGGAGGGGCTTTGTTCATCCCCCACTGAGTAGAAGCCCTCATCAATCTGGCTTTTACGGGCAACAGGGCCCCCACCTAACTTCTTTGCTTCCGCTGAATTTTGAGGTGGGGGTCTTACTGCCCATAAATAGCGGGATAAATAGGTAAGAAAGGTGATTTGTGTATGAATAAATCTAAATAGATAGTTAAATGCTAAGTAATGCAAAGAAAAATTGGTAATTTTTACATTGATAAAAAAGCTTGAGCTTCACACTATGTGAAGCTTTACATTATTGAAGACAAGAACAGGAGGTTGAAAAAATGAAAAAAGCAATAAAGTTTTGTTTAATAGCTACATTATCTACAACGATTATTAGTGGGTGCTCTTTTGAGGGTAACAATGAAAATGTTAAAGGGAAAGAAGGGGAAAAAGTAGAGGCACAGAAAAATGCTGGGAAATATACGATGCCAGATGAAAAAGATAAACATGAAGGTACATGGCTGCAATGGCCACATGAATACACATATGGTGAAGAGTATAAGAAGGAAGTTGAACCTATTTGGGTTAAGATGGCAAGTGCTTTAACTGAGGGTGAGAAAGTCCACATTGTTGCATATGACCAGGAAGAAAAAGAAAGAATCAATAACCTTTTAACAGATGAAGGGCTAAATATGGAGAAGATTGATTTCTTTATCGCGCCTACTGATGATGTATGGGCAAGGGACAGTGGACCAATTTTTGTTTATGACAGCAATAAAAATCTCAAAATATTAGATCCAGCATTTAATGGTTGGGGGAAGAAAACACCTTATAAAAATGATGCTCAAATACGTAAGGATGTCAGTAAACAATCAGGAATTGAAAGAGTTGATTGGGGGGAATTTGTCCTTGAAGGCGGCGCAATTGAATTAGACAGCAATGGGACTGCTTTATTAACTCGAAGTGCAGTAACGAATAAAAATAGAAATCCTGATTTATCAGAAAAGGAAATTGAAAAATATATAAGTGACCTTGGGGTATCAAACTTTATTTGGTTAGACGGAGTACCTAATTTAGATATTACGGACTTTCATATTGATGGATTTGCTAAATTCCATAATAAATCTACCATTGTAACGATGAAAGAAGATGACCTAGCCGAATGGGGTTTATCTAATAAAGATATGGATACATTGTTAGATGCAAAAAATGCTTCAGGACAGAAATATAAGTATGAATACTTACCGCTTAGTAAAGAAAAGGTTGCTTTAGAAAATGGAAAAACTCTCGATTATAAGGGGGCATATATCAATTATTATATCGGAAATACAGTTGTATTAGTGCCTAATTATAATGATCCGAATGATAAAATCGCAAACGATACGATTCAGAAGTTATACCCAGGTCATAAAGTAGTCGGTATTGATGTGAGAGAGTTGTATAAAAACGGCGGTATGATTCATTGTGTGACACAACAACAACCCATTGCATTGAAGTAATTGATTGTAATTTCGTTGTTCTGCTATATAGACAAAATAGGTGGAATCTTATTACCTATTTTGTCGTTCCTTATTATTTATAATAATAAAATTTAATATAATGATAAATTGATTATAGTGTATATTCGCTTTTCGTTTTATATGGTAAAGGAGAAAAATGTTTGTGTTAAAGAATTTTAAAATAGTGTTTTCGTATTTCCCTATCGTTTTACAGTACATTTTAAATCTAGCTTTAATTTGCTTAGGGGTTATTCTAAGTGTGTTTCTTATGAAAGAAGTCATTCAGTTTATACAAGAACTGAAATTGGATGGTAATGAATCGAGTTATCATTTAATCATTTATTGTTGTTTTAAAATATGGTATTTAAAAAACTTGTCAAGAGTCAATATAAGGCTTAACGTCAGCCTTATATTTTTTATATAAATATATAATATTTCTCCATGCTATAATCCATTCATAAAATGTACATGTTGCATGAGTTGTAACGAAAAAAGACATAAATTTAGGAATAGTTGGCTTTGTAAAATCAGTTATGTAACTACTATTAAAAAGCGAGGTAAATAATATGGAACAAAAACATAATGGCATTATTTTTACTGCAATACCAGACGAATTAAATGAATATTATCAACCATTTTATGAAGACTTGATTTACTTTAATGAATGTTTAAATGAAAAGAAATCAATTGCGGATCAACTTATATCTTTATCTGTTGAAGAACAAGACTTTCATACGAGCTGTTTTGAGTATGATGATATTTGGCTAAGAGATGTTGCACCGTTTGTCACAAATCATTTAGTTAAATTTAAATATCGACCAAATTATTTGCCAAATGATCAAGGGCGATATTTAGATCAACAATTTAATAAATGGTTGAAAAAGAATGACTTTGAATATGTAAAATCCCCATTAATATTAGATGGTGGTAATCTTATTTGGAATAAAAAAGATACTGTAATATTAACAGAACGCATATTTGATGATAACGATGATTGGATAGAAGAGGAAATTATTGAGCAGTTAGAATGGGATTTAGATGTGAGCCGAGTTATTATTATTCCTGCTGAGGAAGGGGATGTACTAGCACACGCAGACGGAATGGTTAAATTTATTGATGAACATACAATGTTTATTAGTGATTTTTTAGGAGATCATGAATTTAGATATAGTGTTCAAGAGATTATTAAAGAACAAATGCCAGAAGCTGAATTTATAGTTGTTCCTTCATCATATACAGAGAAAGGACAATATGATCAAGAGATAGCATCGGCAAAAGGGTTGTATATAAATATGTTAGAATCATGTGATGCTCTTTATGTTCCTAAGTTTGGGCTAGCTAAAGATGAGGAAGTTTTACGATATATTCAACAGTATACGGAGAAACAAGTTATTCAAATTCATGTAGGAGAAATATCAACAATGGGAGGCGCGATGAATTGTTTAACGTGGTATTGTCCAAGTCATTTGTTACCTTCGAAAATGAGAAGATTGAAAAATCAGAATGAAAATTTTTCAATGAAGAAGATTTTTGATTGGTTTTAATAAATAAGTAATGAAAAGAAAATATATTCAAGGAGTATTGATATGTATACCATCGCTGAGTTTTCTCGGATTTGTAAAATGAGTACGCGGATGTTAAGACATTATGACAAAGAGGAGATATTAAAACCGGCATATGTGAATCCGGTTAATGGGTATAGGTATTATGAACAAGAGCAGCTGGAAGTAGCATTGAAAATAAAAAAGCTAAGGGAGTATAAATTTCCTCTTCCAAAAATTAAAATTGTTTTGCAGTCATCGGATCAAGATTCGTTTGTTCAGCATATACAATCACAAATTATCGAGTTGTCTCAGGAAGTGAAGCAAAACTTACAGGTTATTTCAGAAATGAATGAAATGGTAATGGTGAATAGTAGTCTAAATATTGCTCGCCATAGAAGTTACGATATATTAATGGGAATGAGGAACGAAGTAACGTTAATTACTCAAAGAGTAAAAATAGATATAGATGATATGGATGATTATTTTTATGACTTATATGAAGAGGTACAAAAAAATAACTTTCAAATAGCTGGTTCTCCATCTGCAGTCTTTTATGATGAAGAATATATTCCAAGTAACAGTGATATTGAGTTAAGAATTCCGGTTATGCAGGGGAATGATGAAGACGTAGCACAAGAGTATGAAATGAAACAACTAAGTCCACATCATATCGTTACTACTATGCATTATGGAAGTTACGACTATATAGGTTACGCTTATATAGCGTTAGAAGAATGGATTGAAAGAAATGGGTATGTAATAATTAATTCGCCATATGAAGTTTATATAAAGGGACCTGAATGTGATTGTTTAGCAGAAGAGTATGTGACACAAATTTGTTTTTTAGTTACGAAAATAGAATGAGAATAAGGATTGACATTAACATTATGTCAATCCTTATTCTATGTATGAAAGCAATTTATCATAATAAAAAGGAGAAGTAAAGAATCACCTTATAAAGTTGCTACAAGTAAATGAAGATATTCCTGTTGACCTTAACACGATGTCAAAGTATAGACTGTACGTACATTCATATAAGGGGTGAACACGTATGAGAAATATAGAGAATAGTTTGTTTTATATGCCTGCGGAATGGGAGAAACATGAAGGTACATGGCTCCAATGGCCACATGATAAAGCACATAGAGGTGAAGGCTACAGAGCTAAGTTAGATGATATTTGGATATCGATGGCAAAGGAGCTTCACTATGGAGAAAATGTCCATATTGTTGTATGTGATGAAGAAGAGAAAATACATGTCCAATCGAAGTTAATTGAAGCTAATGTAAATATGGATAAAATTGATTTCTTAATTCAAGAAACTGATGATATTTGGATACGAGATAACGGACCAATCTTTGTAACGGATAAGGAAGGGAATCGCTGCCTAACGCACTGGATATTTAATGGTTGGGGAAATAAATATCCGTACGAAAAAGACGCTAATATTCCGAATAAAATAAGTGAAATGTATCGTATTCCAAAAGTTGAATCTAGTGTCTGTCTAGAGGGTGGGGGAATTGAGATAAACGGAAACGGGACCTTAATGGCGGCGAAAACGTCTATTATAAATGAAAATCGAAATCCCACACTAAGTCAGAAAGAAATTGAAATGGAGTTAACGAAATATTTAGGAGTAACAAATTTTATATGGATAACTGGTATACGCGGAGAAGATAATTATGATGAAGATACGGATTATCATATTGATGGCGCGGCACGGTTTGTAAATGAAAATACGATACTGTATGAATATGATCCTTTCGATGAAGGAGAGCCATACCTTTTGGAGGCGTACGAAAAGCATTATCAAGAATTGCGGCAAGCGAAAAATATAGATGGAAAGCCATTTCAGCTCATTCCAGTACCAGTAACAAGAAAAGTGGTAAAAGAAGCAGATTGTAAAGGATCGTACTTAAATTTTTACATTGGTAATGAAGTTGTATTGGTACCTATATACGGTGATGAACATGATAAATTAGGGCTTCAAATCATTGAAGGTCAATTTCCAGGGAGAAGAATTGTCGGTATATATGTTAACGAATTGTATGCATACGGTGGTATGATTCATTGTGTGACGCAGCAGCATATAGAATAGAGTAATTCAAATAAAAAGCATGCAGAGTATATACTCTGCATGCTTTTTATAATGTTGAAAACTCCTCAACAAGTTGAGTGAATTGTTTTAATGCACTTTCAATCGGTTCTGGCGTTGTTAAATCGACGCCAGCTTTTTTCAATAAGTTTAATGGGTAGTCTGAACTTCCGCCTTTAAGGAATTCAATATAATTTTTCTGAGCATCCGGATCACGGCTTAATAGTTTATCAGCGATTTGAATGGCAGATGCGAATCCAGTTGCATATTTGTATACGTAAAACGGGCGATAGAAATGAGGGATTCTAGCCCATCCGTATTTTACTTCTTCATCAAATACAAGTGAATCACCGTTATATTCTTTAAATAGCTTTTCATAAATTTCACTGAAGACTTGTGCATGTAATGGTTTACCTTGTTCAGCCATTTCATGTGTGATTTTTTCAAATTCTGCAAACATAATTTGTGTAAAGAAAGTACCTTTAAATTTCTCAATAAAATGGTTAACTAAATGGTTACGCACGTTCGTATCTTTTGCTTCTTTTAATAAATAGTGAATTAATAACACTTCATTTACTGTAGAAGCGACTTCTGCGACAAAGATAGAATAATGTGCAGAAATTCTTGGTTGGTATCCATGTGAATAGTGCGTATGCATACCGTGACCGCATTCATGAGTAAGAGTGAACAGGCTGTTTAAATCATCGTGATGATTTAAAAGAATGAAAGGATGAACGCCGTATACACCAAAGTTATAAGCACCAGAACGTTTCCCTGGTGTTTCTCTTACGTCTATATATCTTTTATCTTTAAAACTTTTTAATGTCTCAATATATTCTTCTCCTAAAGGAGCTAGTGATGCAATCATAATGTCAAATGCTTCACTATATGGGATGTCTTGTTTTGCACCTTCTACTAAATCGACGCCTAAGTCGTATTGTCTTAGTTCATCTACGTTTAATTTTTCTTTTCGAATTTCATTGTATGTATGTAATGTTTGAATGTTTTTTTTCGTTGTATCAATTAGGTTTTCATATACTTCTTTCGGAACCATATCGCCAAATAATGATTTCTCTAGCGCTGATGGATAGTTTCTTAATTTCGAAACAGTAACATTATTTTTAATAGCAGCGGATAAAGTAGATGCGATGGAATTCTTTAACTGAACATATGGTTTGTAATATGCTTTATAAGCTTCTTTACGCTTTTCACGATTCGTATCTTCTATTAACTTTGCATACATTCCGCGTGTTAAGTTCACTTTTTCTCCATCGTCAGTCGTCACTTCACCAAATAATATATCTGCATTATTTAACATACCAAATGTGTGCTGTGGAGAAGAAAGAGCTTCACCCATTTGTGATAAAATTTCTTCTTGGTCCTTATTTAATACGTGTTTTTTATAACGGTATAATTCAAATAAGTCTTCTTTATAATATTGTAAGCCTTCTGTTTCTTCTATGTAAGAATGTAATGTGTTTTCGTCTATGCTAAGTAAGAAGGGGGAAAAGAAAGATTTCGCTGCACTTACTTTCACGTGTAATTGTGATACTTTATCGACAAGAGATTGCGCGTCAGTATTGCGTGTATCAAGGTCAGATTGTAATCGTGCATAAGCGAACATAAAAGATATTATGCTAGAAATTTCTTCACTCTTCGTTAAATAAGCTAATAAACTATTGCCGTCGTGAATATTTCCATTAAACTCGTGTAATTCCTTCGTTAATACTTCAATTTTATGAAAATCACTTTCCCAATCTTCAATTGTATGGTAAATGTCTGTTAAATCCCATTTTTCTATATCAGCTACTTGTAATCGATCTTTAAGTTCTGTCATAATCATTTCCTTTCTAAACATGTAGTTATATTTCTATATAACTATGAAATACAACAAATTGCAAAAAATCCCTGCTGAAAATTGAAAAGCCCTGCTAAAATAACAAGGCTTACTTACTTATAGTGTAATTCCGAATTTTGAATGTAAAAGGTTTGTATATTGCATGTTTGTAACGGTTTCTTTCGTTTTTTTACCATTTTTCGCTACTGTAAGGCTATCTTTCGTTAAAGAGGCATGCCCATCTTCAGTTAGTTTTACAATAAGAGGTACTTTATTAAAGGGTGATCCTTCATGTTCAACGATAATTTTTTGTGCTGTATTTGCTTTTTCTTCATCCACTTCTTCTATATAAAATGCATAGCCTAACGTCCAATCATCAGCAGAAGATTGATCCAAGAACTCATTGTTTTTCCGCATCTCTAAAATGTAGTTTCCCTTTTCGGTCATTTCTTTACGAATACGATAATCTCCTGTAACAGAGTGAATGACTTCACCTGAGAAAGGGACAGGGGCAAGAGGTAAGTATGATCCGAATCCTACTTCAATTAAATAAAGTTCATTATGATGTGTTAAAACGATTGCGATATGGCCAGAATTAACAGCCCATATGGAGTTTGCAGCGTTATAAACTGTTCCTGAAACGAGATGAACATCGAATCCAGAATCTTTCAGGAAGTAATACATAGTAGGATTGAGTTCATAACAAAGACCGCCACGGTTATTTACTAAAATTTTCTCTTTCAAATTTTCTTTTGATATTTCTTTAAAATTCTTTTCGAGAATATTTAAGTTTTCAAAAGGAACAGTTTGTGCCATTGCGTACATAATGTTAGATAAATCTTCAAATGAAACTGTGTCTTTTTCTTCTATATGTAATCGTGCGAAAAATTGTTTTTGAAAGTCTGTCATCGAAATCCCTCCGTTATGCTTTTATAGGTAAATTGTAAACAATCTTGAATAGGATGTGAAATTAAAACTACGTTGAATATTTGAAATTAGATTAAAAATAATATGAGAGAGTGAGAGATTGCTATTTTACTAACGGTGGGACGAATATTATAATAATTCTGATAAACTATGCAAACGCTTTCTTGTAAGGGGATGGTGTACAGATGTTTAAAAGAATAACAATAGTCGGATTGTCAGTTGTTATGTTTTTACCTAGTATATATGAGGGGAGTAAAGCATATGCAGATACAGTTAACAATGGAACGTTAATGCAGTATTTTGAATGGTATGCTCCGAATGAGGGAGATCATTGGAATCGTTTGCGTACTGATGCTGAAAATTTAGCGCAAAAAGGAATTACATCTGTTTGGATACCACCTGCATATAAAGGAACTACGCAAAATGACGTAGGATATGGAGCATATGATTTATATGATTTGGGGGAATTCAATCAAAAGGGAACAGTGCGGACGAAATATGGGACGAAAGCACAATTGAAGTCTGCAATTGACGCTTTACATAAGAAAAACATCAATGTATACGGTGATGTAGTTATGAATCATAAAGGTGGGGCTGATTATACAGAAACTGTCACAGCAGTTGAGGTAGACCCGAGCAATCGGAATATTGAAGTATCAGGTGATTATGAAATTAGTGCGTGGACGGGATTTAACTTTCCAGGGCGTGGAGATTCTTATTCTAATTTCAAATGGAAATGGTATCATTTTGATGGAACGGATTGGGATGAAGGAAGGAAATTAAACCGAATTTATAAATTTAGGGGCATAGGTAAAGCATGGGACTGGGAAGTGTCTAGCGAGAATGGGAATTATGATTATTTGATGTATGCGGATCTTGATTTTGATCATCCAGATGTTGCGAATGAAATGAAAAAATGGGGAACGTGGTATGCGAATGAATTAAATTTAGATGGTTTTCGTTTAGATGCTGTTAAACATATTGATCATGAATATTTGCGCGATTGGGTAAATCACGTTAGACAGCAAACAGGGAAAGAAATGTTTACAGTAGCTGAATATTGGCAAAATGATATCCAGACTTTAAATAATTATTTAGCGAAGGTTAATTATAATCAATCTGTGTTCGATGCACCACTTCATTATAATTTTCATTATGCTTCAACAGGAAATGGAAATTATGATATGAGAAATATTTTAAAAGGAACGGTAGTTGCGAATCATCCTACACTTGCGGTTACTCTAGTTGAAAATCATGATTCACAGCCTGGTCAGTCATTGGAATCTGTAGTGAGCCCTTGGTTCAAGCCGCTGGCATATGCATTTATTTTAACGCGTGCAGAGGGGTATCCTTCTGTTTTCTATGGTGATTACTATGGTACAAAAGGAAATAGTAACTATGAAATTCCAGCGTTAAAGGATAAAATTGATCCGATTTTGATGGCACGAAAAAACTTTGCATATGGTACGCAACGTGATTATTTTGATCATCAAGATGTGATTGGCTGGACAAGAGAAGGTGATAGTGTACATGCTAATTCTGGTTTAGCAACATTAATCTCTGATGGACCAGGAGGGGCAAAGTGGATGGATGTTGGAAAGAATAACGCAGGGGAAGTATGGTACGATATTACGGGTAATCAAACAAATACTGTAACAATTAATAAGGATGGTTGGGGACAATTCCAAGTAAGTGGAGGATCAGTTTCCATATATGTTCAGCAGTAATTTGGTGATGAAATAGGAGAGGGAAATATAAGTTTTCCTCTTCTTTTTATATTGTTATCCTTCCTAAATCTTTATGTTTATAAATGAACTAGTCGGCTTTTGAAACACCAAGAGATGCATTGGAATAAATAATGTCATCTTATTCGTACTCGAGGAACATCTCCTTACTGTGATTGCTATAGAACTAAATATTAGTATGTTTTTAATGTGATTTTAATAGATATTATATTTGCTTTACGATAAAATTATTATAATGCAAAATTACACTATTATCATAAAATGATAGTTAATGGGTATTTTTATACTTGTGGTTATTAGTGTTTTCTAAAGCAAGATGATGAGTTTTTATTATTCAAGTTAGCGAAGATAGTTTGATGTAGCGCTTTTTAGAAGAAGTTCTTTATATAAATCGTAATTTAAAATCCATAGGCACATTTCTGTATAGGTGGTAGTAGCAAAAGGAGAGGCAATATGAAAAGAACAATAATGAAATATAGTATAATGTTTAGTTTATTACTATTAACATCATGTGATATATCGAATGAAGAAATTGAACAAAAAGCACAAAGTTATACAAAATCGGAGTATGGTATGGTTGTTAAATTAAACGGAGTTGAAACTCTGGATAACGGAAAGGACTTCCTTGGTCCAAAGGGGCGGATAGTTACTGTGCAGCAAGTCGATGAACCACACTTGCAATTTCAACTGTACTTCGAGGGGCAAATCTCTCCAGAAGTAAATAATGATAACTATGAAAAGAAAAAGGAAGCAAATAATTTACAAGGAAGATTTAATACATATTATGGAGAGAAAAACACTATATTTACTTTTGATCAAATGCAGACTGGGGATAATGTTTCCGATAAGAATACTGAGGAACAAATAGCGAAGAAAAATTTGCAACAGTATTATACGGCAGTTTTTAAAAGTAATACTGTTTTAGATGTAAACAATTCTGTACATATGGAAACATTAGCGGGGGTTGCAAGAAGTATTCAGGAATTTAATAAAACGATTGAAAATAGTAAAAGTAATGTAGAAGATATAACGATTCAGTTGCCAAATATTAATAAGGATGTACTACAAAATATTCCTGTAGATTATATAGTAACGGCTGAAGATGCGAAAAAGACCCTTGAGAAAAAGGTTGATTATATGAACATTTTACAGTCTGCAAGGAAATAGTTTGACACCTTTACTTCTTACAAAACATATAGTATGATGATTTCAGTAAATTAGATTTCAATGACTATAATATAAATTAATGAGAGGTGCTTTTTGTGAGTGCGGTAGGTACTAAATAGGAAAAATTTAATGAAATAAATCGGATAAGACCAGGGGATTTTTATGTACATCATACCCCTAATTTTGTCATGCATTTATTTCAAAACCTATGAAGATACCTACAATACTTTATAAAGCGTGTAATAAGGGACTGCCATCTATTTTTTTATGGCTTATTTCCTCATATGTTATTACAAATGCCTTGTAAATGTAAAAGCTGCGGTATCCCCGCAGCTTTTTTGTATATGTTTTTATTGTATAATTATGGGATTTTATATATGACTCATTGGAATCTAATGAGTAGGTATCTTCATTTATGATAAAAATCAATCATAGTGAGGAGAAACAAAATGAATACGATGACTTTTGAAAAGCTACAATATAACGAATTAAAGGATATAGTGAAATCTTATTGTGTAAGTGGATTAGGTAAGGAATTATTAAACAAATTAGAGCCGAGTACGAGTATAAAAGTAGTGAGAAATCGGTTGAATGAAACGACAGAAGCACGAGCTATATTAGATGCAGAAGGGCATGTTCCTTTCTTCGGCATTTCTAATATTGCTAGTACAATTCAAAAATTAGAAAAAGGGATGATTTTAGATCCAGAAGAATTAGTCAGTGTTTCAGACTTTTTACGCGGATGTAGAAAGATTAAAAAGTTTATGTTAGATAAAGAATTTTTTGCACCAGTATTAGCTTCTTATGCAAATTCAATGACTGAATATAAAAGTATTGAAGAGGAAATTAACTTTTCAATTAAAGGAAATAGTATTGATGCAGCTGCAAGTAAAGAGTTAAAACGAATTCGAAATAATATCGATTCTGTAGATGGGAAAATAAAAGAACGTTTAACAAAGTTTTTAAATAGTAGTGCAAATAAGAAATTCATTCAGGAATTCTTTATTAGTAAAAAGGATGACCGTTATACGATTCCAATTAAATCTTCCTATAAAAACCAAGTTGCTGGAAGTATTATTGAAGCCTCGGCAAAAGGTTCTACTGTATTTATAGAACCGCATACGGTTACGAAATTGAATGCGGAACTAGCGGGTTTGAAAGCAGAAGAAGCGGTTGAAGAATATCAAATTTTAGCGACTTTATCAGGAATGGTGTTAGAAAACATTTATAGTATAAAGATTAACATGGAGCTAATTAGTCAGTATGATATGGTATTTGCAAAAGCGAAGTTTAGTAAATCAATTGATGGAATAGAGCCGAAGTTAAATGATCATGGCTACATTCATTTAGTGAATTGTAAGCATCCGCTTTTAACAGGGCAAGTTGTACCCTTAAATTTTGAAATTGGTCAAGAGTATCGTAGTTTAATTATTACAGGGCCGAATGCGGGCGGAAAGACAATTGTGTTAAAAACGATTGGATTGTTAACATTAGCTACAATGTCAGGTCTTCATATTGCAGGAGATAAAGGTACAGAAATCGCTATTTTTGAAAATGTATTTGTAGATATTGGTGATAATCAAAGTATCGAAAATGCACTAAGTACATTTTCATCTCATATGAAAAATCTTTCTGAGATTATGAGGATGTCAAATAATAATACGTTGTTATTATTTGATGAAATAGGAAGCGGGACTGAACCGAATGAAGGAGCAGCACTTGCAATTTCTATTTTAGAAGAGTTGTACCTTGCGGGATGTATTACCGTTGCGAGTACGCATTACGGAGAAATTAAACGATTCTCAGAAATGCACGATGACTTTATGAATGCAGCGATGCAGTTTAATAGTGAAACGCTAGAGCCGCTTTATAAATTAGTTATCGGAAAATCAGGAGAAAGTAATGCACTTTGGATTGCGAATAAAATGAGCGTAAAAGAACATGTGCTGAAAAGAGCGAAAGAGTACATGGGAAATAAAGAGTACGCCTTAGAAAAAGTGAATGAAAGTAAAATTAGAAAACCGAAATTTGTACAAGAAAAAAGAGAATTTCATTATGAGTACAAAATCGGCGATCGTGTGAATTTATTAGATTATGATGATTTTGGTATCATCTATAAGGAAAAAGATAATTTTTATAACGTTGTTGTATATTATAACGGTGAATTCGTTGAAGTAAATGTAAAACGTATGAATTTAGAGGTAGCAGCGAAGGAATTATACCCAGAGGGATACGATTTAAATACACTATTTGTCGATTATAAAGAGAGAAAAATGCAACATGATATTGAGCGCGGATCGAAAAAAGCACTGCGTAAAATTCAAAAAGAAATAAGAAAGAATAGAGGATAAGTTAAAATGGTAACGATTAGACAAGAACAAAAAAATGATTATAGAAAAACAGAAGAAGTCGTAAAAGAAGTATTTTCACTTGAAGAATTTAGTGATAAAACAGAACATGAACTTGTAAAACGTATTAGAGAATGTGAAGCATTTGTTCCGGAGTTATCAATTGTTGCGGTAGATGAAGATATAGTTGGTCACATTATGTTATCGAAAATTACAATAGAACAAGGTGGAACTTCTGTAGAATCGTTAGCACTTGCACCAGTTTCAGTTGCTAGGGGTCATCAGAAGAAAGGAATTGGTGGAAAACTGATCACGGCGGCTTTAGAAAAAGCGAAAGAACTTGGATACGGATCAGTTGTAGTATTGGGACATCCAGAGTACTACCCGAAATTTGGTTTTAAGAAAGCAAGTGAGTGGAATGTAAAAGCACCGTTTGAAGTGCCTGAAGAGGTATTTATGATAAAGGAATTAACAGAAAATGCTCTTCGAGGTGTAGAAGGAATTGTACAATATTCGAGTGCTTTTGCTGAGTAGGAGTACCGGTTAAGAAATGTAATCATAAAAGATGCTATCTTTTTGTATGGATATACAGAAAGATAGCTTTTTTTATTAAGCGGATCTACTGACGTATATTTTGCTCAATGAATAATTGAGGTGGTAAAATTGATATAGAAACGTAAAGGGAGAGAATGAAATGAATAAGCGAGAAACAGATAGCAATGAGAATGTAGTGACGTTATATGTTACAAGACACGGTAAAACAATATTAAATACGAATCATCGCGCGCAAGGTTGGGCAGATTCTCCTTTAGTAGAAAAAGGTGTTGAAGTTGCCACAAATTTAGGAACAGGATTAAAAGATATTCATTTTATGAACGCATATAGTAGTGATAGCGGCCGCGCAATTGAAACTGCTAATTTAGTATTAAAATATAGTGAGCAATCAAAAGTAAAACTTGAGCAAAGAAAAGATTTGCGAGAATTAAATTTCGGTATTTTTGAAGGTGAAAAACTTGAGAATATGTGGGATGTGGTTGGAAAAGCTGCAGGCGTTGCATCACCAGAAGAACTCTTGAAGCTTTCTATTCAAGAAGTGATTAATCTTATTAGAGTAGCAGATCCGACAAAACAGGCGGAAGATTGGGAATTGTTTTCTACTCGTATAAAAACAGAGATAGATAAAATTAGTGAAGAATCTGCTGCAAATGGTGGCGGTAACGTTTTAGTTGTCGTTCATGGGCTTTTGATTACTACCTTAATAGAAATGTTAGACAGTAGCAAAACAAAACTTGGAGTGGAAAATGCTAGCGTGACGAAGATTGTATATCAAGATGGAACATACACAGTCGAGTCTGTTGGAGATATGAGTTACGTTGCAAAAGGGAAAGAAAGTGTGGAAATATAAAAATAAGAAAAGGAAGGTAGAGAACTCTAGCTTCCTTTTTATTTTTTTATATATCATTTATTAATTCGAATCGGAATATTCCGTTAAAAATGAACTATGAAAATTATTGTAATGGTATAATTAGAGAGTAGGAACAACAAATTAGTTTGCAGTGTATTGGAGGGACATTAGCCTTACATTTCATCTCGGAATCTAAAGTAAGTATACGAGAAATAAAGTGAAACTTTAATCAGTGGGGTTTTCTTCATCCCCCACTGATTATCAGCCCTCACCAATCGGACTTTAATGGGCAGCCCGACCCCCACCTAACTTCTTTGCTTTCGCTGCATTTTGAGGTGGGGGTCTTACTGCCCATTAAAGTGGGATAAAACAAAGTAAGGAATGTGTGAATATGGGTGGTACATGGTATGTGATTTATGTTCAATTCTAAGAAGAAAAGAATATTAACAATTATATGGAGAAGGGATTATGTTGATTAAATTCGTTCATTTGTTATTTGGGAAACCGTGTGAAAAAGGTGATTCGTTCCAAACTAAGTTTCCACGTTTTATTTATTGGAGTGCAGTTGTATTTTATTTTTTTGGAATGCTATTATTTGGGATTCTTTCTTTTATTGATACTGTATTTATTGGATCGTTGATATCAGGAGGTTTGTTCTTTCCTTTAATATTTAGATTCATTTATTATATAAACTTAAAAATGAGGGGCCTAGAAAGAGAAGCGTAGAGAAAAAATATAAATAACAGGGTTATTGAAAAGAAGCGAGATTGATGTTAAGAGATAATAAAGTTGTTTAATTTACAATAAAGTCCTTTGAAAATAATAAAGTTGTTTAATTCTTATTGAATTAACGGTGCAGGATAGTTGAATAAGGATGATGATATACTTAAGGGGGAATTTACTTTATTTTATAGTTTATGAGGTGGAAAATGGACTCTTTAGAATTAAACAAATCTAAATATATTGTCTCTAATATCAAAGAAATTTTGCATAAAAAGCTTATTCTTGATAAACCGTTAACTAAAGATGAGGTAAAAAAATTAAAACTAGTTAATCCCCCTGTATACGAAAAAGAGAAGTATCTCATTCAAAAACGGTGGTTTTATAGTATTAATATCGGAGAATGGGAAGATGTGGAGATTATTATTCAGGGGAATAATGAAAATCCCGATATGGAGATTATCGAAATGGCAGAAAAAACATTCGATGAACTCCATCTACATATAAGCTGTGCATTAAAATATTTACAGAAATTCTTCCCTAATCAAGAAATGAAGAACTACTATCTATCCACAATATTTTTTGGAAAGATGGTTAATTTTGACGATTATATATTTTCTGGGTTTAGTTTAGCTTTTATTTATGATGGTCACTTTGAGTTTCAGTATAAAGTAAAATTTAAAAACGATGGATGGCCTATTGGTTTTGAAGGGGGGCCACTTTAATAATAATAGATAATTTTTTCTTATTGAACTAACGGGTGCTTTAGTTCAATAAGATTTAAACAACTTTATTATTAATTTTTGTCTACAAGCACATTTAAATGGTTAGAAATTAAACAACTTTAAAGAGCTTTACTACAATATGATTTGTAGCCAGGCTCTTATATTTTTAGATCAGAATTAAATAACTTTATTATCACTTTACAATTGAACATAAATAACGTTAAAAAAGGAAGCAAGGAAATACATTCTAGCTTCCTTTTTTATTGGAACGATTATGGGATCAATAAAATCTTCCCTGTGCTTTTTCGGCTCTCTAATAATTCATGAGCACGGGCACCATCTTGTAAAGAGAATGTAGTAGAACTTGCGATCTTTAATTTTTCGGTCGCAATCCATTCGAATAATTGAGAGGAGCGTTCTATTCT
Organism: Bacillus cereus group sp. BfR-BA-01349; assembly: GCF_022663795.1. Classification (NCBI taxonomy): domain Bacteria; kingdom Bacillati; phylum Bacillota; class Bacilli; order Caryophanales; family Bacillaceae; genus Bacillus; species Bacillus cereus group sp. BfR-BA-01349. The sequence continues at coordinate 13,635 of NZ_JAKUGE010000021.1, read as the reverse complement.
CTCTTCATAAGATGTAAGCACGTTCCAAAGGTCTCCGCCAGTTAAAGTTTTCGAAGTATCCATAAGCATACGTGGATCAACTGGCGCAGGATTACCGCCGGCCATTCCGTAAAATACGACAGTACCGCCAGTTTTAGTAGCATTAAAACTCTCCTCTAATGTAGAACCTACTGATTCATATACAACATTTACTCCATCACCATTTGTTATTTCAACTACTTTTGTATGCCATGCTTCCGTATATAAAAAAACGTGATCAGCACCAGCTAATGTAGCTATCTTTGATTTTTCTTTTGATGACGTTAGGCCGATTACTTTTCCGCCTAGTAGTTTAATTATTTGAATAAGAAGTTGCCCAACACCACCAGCTGCAGCGTGTACTAAAGCTATATCACCTTGTTTTATCTCATAGCTATCTTTCGTTAAATAATGTGCGGTTAGACCTTGCAATAAGACAGAAGCGGCTGTTTCAAAAGAGATAGAATCTAAAAGCTTAATTGCTTTCTCAGACGGAACAGCAACTAGCTCTGCATTTGCAAATGGGACATCAGCAAATGCAATACGATCTCCAGGATTAATATTCGTAACGTCAGCTCCTACTTTTTCAACAATGCCAGCCCCTTCATAACCTAATATAAAAGGCGGGGTACCAGCGAGATGATAATCACCGCGGCGTCTATAAATGTCGGCGAAATTTAAACCGATTGCTTTCGTGCGGACAATAATTTCATTTGGATTTATGATTGGATCATTTAGTTCTTTATATTGTAGTACATCCGGATTTCCGAACTGTTCGAAACAAAGTGCTTTCATATGGAATACCTCCATTTTTATTGTTTGTAGATGCTCTTTATCATACAATACAAATATCAATAGACAAAGAGGATTATTTCGATGAAATCAATCGGGAATATCGATTGAAAAGAGGGACGATAAATGGAGATAAAACAATTAATTACATTTAAAGTAGCGGCGGATACTTTGAATTTTACACAAACTGCGAAGAAATTAAACTTTGCTCAATCGAGTGTGACAGCGCAAATTAAAACGTTAGAAGCTGAGTTAGGTACGCCGTTATTTGAAAGATTAGGAAAACGCCTTTTCTTAACTGAAGCAGGTAGGAAGTTTCAACTATATGCCGACAAGATGATTGCGCTCAGCAACGAAGCAAAAATGGCTGTGAAAGATGATGAAGAAATAGCAGGTACGTTAATAATCGGTGCGCAAGAGAGTCAATGTACATATAGACTTCCTTCTATATTAAAGAGGTTTAAAGCACAATTTCCTCAAATAAAGCTTATATTTAAACCAGCGCATTCCAATAAAGATGCGAAGGAACAATTGATGGAGGGAAAAGTCGATCTTGCATTTATTTTGGACGAATGTAAAACAGAAGATACTTTACATGTGGAGCCGCTTATGAAAGAAGAATTAAAAATAGTAGCTGCTTCAGGGCATCATTTACTCGAGAAAGCTTCCATTTCTACAAAAGATTTAGAAAGTGAGACGTTGTTGCTAACAGAGCTAGGGTGCTCGTACCGGACTTTATTTGAAGAGCTACTTCGTACAGAAGATGTGTATCCAGCAAATAAAATTGAGTTCGTTAGTGTAGAGGCAATTAAACAATGTGTTATTGCAGATTTAGGAATAGCTGTTTTACCAGCGATAGTAGTAGAAAAAGATATACGAGAAGGGACGATAGAAGAGTTACATGTAGAAAGTGCAATCTCACCGATTTATACACAAATTGCTTGGCATAAAGATAAATGGATGACATTGCCACTGCAGCAATTTATTGATGTAACGAGGGAGTTTTTTACAACGGATTAAGTGGAGAAATATTTATTTTATATAAAAGAAAAAATGGCAATTTTGTATAAAGAACCGATGCTTGCATGTAACAAGTATCGGTTCTTTTATGTTTTAAATAAAGGATGCTATAAAATGTGTATTTCTCAACTTTTTTTCTTATAAGGATAAGTAAAGTTCTTCGTATATTCCAATAATCATAAGGGAATTTACAACGTTAATTCGTTTCTGTAAGATGCCTCTAGGAAGCATGGAAGGAGGGCTGACACAGCAGTATAGGTTGTGTTTAGTATACATAATCATTTTGAGGGGGAATTTAAAATGTTTAAAAAGTTAATGAAAGTATGCGTGTTAAGTGCGGCAAGTATAGGTGTATTATTTAGTTTTCAAGGAAGTACATTTGCAGCTACTGATTTAAGTAGTTATTATGACGGGAAAAATCCAGCAACAACGAAAGTATACGGGGGAAGTACAACGTGTGATGCAGATGGATTTAATGCAAAGTCTACAGCAGTTTATGAGGGTAGTAAAAAAGTAGGGACAGTGTATTTACGTTACAGTAATAAATGTCATGCAGCATGGTCTAAGCTTGTTTTAGATCAACCAGCTCCTTCTGTTTCTGGAGGGGTATATGCTTACGCTGTTATTAATAAATATAAAAATGGTGTATTCCAAAAATCAGTAGACTCTAATAGTGGCAATGGAGCAATTAAAACAGGACAAACGAGTACGTATACAGGAATGGTGTTTGATTTAACTGCTGATTTTGGTTATACAGCTGATGCCGAAGCGGTGACGATTAATAATGGTTACGGGAAAACAGCACGTTATTAATAAAGGAGTGGAATTCTATGAAGCTTTTTAAAAAGGTAAGCGCATGTCTTTGTCTGGCATTGCTCATCGTAACTAGTGTGTTTAGTACGACCAATAATGATAAAGCATACGCGGAAGACCATTCATATGATGGAAAAAGTCCTTATTATAATAGCTGTAATCAATCCGCAGTAACGAAAGAAAAGAAGTGGATTGATTCAAACTCTTATGTGGAATTAAAATTTAGCACGACGTGTAAGACAGCATGGGCAAAAGTTACTGTAACTCGCCTGGCAGTTTATAATAATGAAGCTGATGCAAGGATTGTTAGAAAAACAGATGGAAAGGCATACACTTGCGGAAGTGCTGGAGGAAATGGTGTTGTAAATAAAGGGCAAACATCATGCTATACACCAATGGTATATGATTTAGATCCAAGAAAAGCACAAGCGCAGGGGAAACATGCAATTCCGAATAGCGATGCATATAATTATGCGGAGACTATTTGGTATTGATGAGGAAATGGGAGAATGTAAGATAGAATATTTTAAGAGCATGTTTTGATTGGATTTCAAAACATGCTCGATTTGCATTCAGTCTAATTTTTTTAGTAATCATGGACCATTGAATTAACTAAGGTCTGTATCAGGAGGAGTATATCCAAGGTGCCTAGCCATTGATACAATTTGTCCTTTATGGTGAAACTCATGAGTCTCCGTATGAGTTAAAAGCCATAGCGGAGTTGTACTCCAAAGCTCTTTTTGCCACTTTACTTCATTTGCTATATTTTCGAGCCAACGGTCATTGTATTCATCTAAAAAACGTTGTACAGTCTCATCTACTAACTTAAATCTATCACGGACTTTCTCAACATCTGCATGCTCAATTTCATCATCATTAGCGAATGAAAAATTTGCTCGTTTTTGCTTGAATGCAAATGATCCAAGCCAGTATCGATAGCAATCGGCTACATGAATATGTGTCTTTATAATGCTACCGCTCCCGAAATTCGGAACAGTGCTATGTAATTTTTCTAGTGGGATTTCTTCCAAAAATGAAAATAGAGTTTCTCTTGTAGAGCTAATAAGATTATATTGTTGTTTTAAAATATGTAACATGTAAGTACACTCCTCTTTTATTTACATAGTAAGTAATTCTATATTTACGAGGAGGGAACCTTTTTATTATTTTTAATAAGCATATTAGATGTATTTCTTATTTATTTCTGATAGATTAAACAAGGTAAAACTTTAATGAATTGAACATTCTTAGTTCATAATAAATTGTACATCAAGAAGGAGAACGATAAAGTGAATAGACTAGTTGGCTTAAAACAATTTGAAATAACGCGCGGGGCATTACTTAAATTTATGGAGACGCTAGATGATAAAATTGCAGATATGCAGCCAGAGGGTTTTAACAATACAATTCGTTGGCATATTGGTCACGTGTTAACAGCAGCAGAAGTTTTCATGTTTGGAAAAGAATTCAAACAATTACCAACTGAATATCCAGGTATGTTTGGATATGGATCAAGACCATCTAAATGGAAAACAGAAGGACCATCATTAGAAGTGTTAACGACTCAATTAAAAGAACAAGCAAAGCGTATTAACGAAATGCCAGCAGAAGCATTTGAAGATAAACTACCAGAGCCGTTTTTAGGATTGGAAACTGTTGGTGAGCTTTACGGTATGATGCTTTATCATGAAGCAGATCATATTGGGCAAATGAAGGCGATGGAACGTATTATTAAAGCTCTTTAGTCTTAATTGCATATAACAAGCAATACAGTTGTAATGTTAAATAATATATACAAAAAAGGTAGATAAATTATTATCTACCTTTTTTGTATAACTTCTTGAAGGATTAGAGAATTTTATAATTTTTTAGGTTGTGATTATTAATTGTAGTATTCCTAAATATGGAATATAAGTATAATGATAGAGAAGAACTAGAAATAGGGGTGAATACTATGATTACATTAGAGCAAAAGTTAGAGCAATATAAACATACATATGTACAGTTAAAGGGAGAACTAAAATGGAAAACGAGTGATTCTCGAACAGGAATGATGATTGCTGCTATGTATGCAGGTAGTGATAAATTGTTTAATCTCGAACGTTTTTTAGAAATTAGTAGTTATATTAAGAATGAGGTAGGGATGTTTTCATACTTAAAGTCTTATCATCGTTTTGTAGTGGCCGCAACATTAGATATTCACTTTACAGATTACAAGGAAGCTTTTCGGACGTTTTTAGATTTATATGAACAATTGGTCACTGGTGGCTTTAGCCGGAGTATATTTACTTATCTCGCAGCAGCTGTGCTTTTAACAGAAGAAAATGAACAGCATGGCGCGCACATTCAGCGTTCGATGCAAGTATATAAACGCATGAAAAAGGATCACCTCTTTCTGACAAGTACAAATGATTATCCGCTCGCAGTTTTATTAGCAGGACAATCAGAGCATGTAGAAACACTTATGGACCGAGTGGAACGTCTTTATCAGAAACTAGCGACAGCTGGTTTGCGTAAAGGGAATGATCTTCAATTTTTGAGTCATATTCTTTCACTAAAGAAGGATGTCAGGGAAGAACTATTAGTTGCAAAATGTACAAATATATGGAATTTGTTAAAGCAAGAAAAGGTAAAAGTAAAACAGATGCATTACCCAGCTATCGGGCTACTAGCGTTACTCGAGGACGGAGAAAAAGAGATTCATTCTATTAGAGCATTTATTGAAAAATTGCAGGGGGATAAATTGTTCCGTTGGCATACAGATACAAATATTCTTATTGCTATTCAACTGTTCGTAAGTCAGAAAGGTGAGGAAAGTAAAGCTACTAACACAGGTTTACAAACAATGATAGAAGTCCTCATACAAGCACAACAGGCAGCCATGATGGCAACGATTGCCGCTTCATCTGCAGCAACATCTTCTGCTAGTAGTAGTTCATAATGTGCAACTGCTTATACTCTTGTAAATTATAAATTCTTTGATAAGGACGTTTTAAAAAATATTACTAAAAAAAGCCCATCACTCTCTAATGATTGATGGGCTAACTGTTTTTACATAATTAGCATTATCTTTTTGATTGCTTCAAATGTTTGAGTTGCGTAACAATCATAATGCTAATAACAACGAGTAAAAACCATGAGCTAATTTTGCTTAAGTGAACGAGGTTCCATGCTTCCCGTTGATTTGGATATTGCCATGCACTGAAAAATGTTGCGATGTTCTCTGCAATCCAAATGAAGAATCCGATAAGGAAAAAGGAGAGAACGAGTGGCATTGTATATGTAACGCCTTGTAATGAAAATTGTACAAATGTGCGAGAGAAAACAAGGAATAGTAGTAAAGTTAATATCCATCTAAAATCGTATGTAAAGTGGTGTGTGAAAAAATTGAAGTAAATCATAGCTCCTAACGGCACGGCAAAAATAGCTTTCGGCCAATGATGCATTTTTAAATGCAACCTTCTCCACGCTTGGCATATGTAACTTGCGACACTTGCGTACATAAAGCCGCTGTAAAGTGGAACTCCAAAAATCTTTGAATACGCCTCTTCAGGATAACTCCATGAACCAAAATGAACTTTATATATTTCTAGTAAAAGGCCGATGAGGTGAAAGACAGTAATTACTTTTAATTCGTCTTTCGTCTCAAGTCCAGTCTTGTACATAATCCACTGCATAAGAAGACATGCAATGAGTATGAAATCATAGTGATATAACCCTGGGATAGAAACGATTTTTGAAAGGGCTAGTGTTAAGAAAATAACGACTGGGAATAAGCAAGATAATGCTTGCTCGTAAGTGAAGTGTAGTAGTTGTTTTATATATAACATTGGGTCACCTTCGGTATTTTTATTTGAAAACTCGAAATAATGATTAAGTATACTACACTTTTAAAAATAAGCTAGTAGTCTATTTTGCGTGTATTTGTAAGTTTTGGAAGGGAATTGAAATAAACATTTTAATATTTAGCGAAGTTAAAAAATAGTTTGCTATTTAAAAAAAGTGGCGATATAATATCTAAATGAAAATGATAATTATTATCAATAATAATTACAAATAAAAAATAATTATAAAAAACAACTGAATATAAAGGATGAAATGAAACATGTTACATAAGTCTACTGTACATGCTGGTAATAACCGCTGGATACATATTAAGTTCATATGTTTCATGAGCTTAACAATTTTATGTTTAATTGGATCTATATTTTTAGCCATTTCATTTGGTGCAAAAGATATTCATTTACAAACGGTGTGGGCAGCGGTTTTGGATTACAATCCGAAACTAACACAGCACCAAATTATTTATGAATTAAGGCTCCCGAGAGTAATTGGTGCAGCAGTTGTAGGGGCAGCTTTTGCGGTTGCTGGTGCTGTTATGCAAGGTGTAACACGAAATCCTTTAGCTGATGCAGGTGTACTCGGAATAAATGCAGGTGCGATGTTTGTAGTAGCACTTAGTTTTGCTTTTTTCCCACATATGCCGTATTCCTATTTAATGATTGTTTCCTTTATTGGAGCTGTTTTAAGTACAGTACTTATTTTTGTTATTGGATCAGCAACATCAGGCGGGTTAACACCAATGAGGTTAACGATTGCTGGAGCGGTTATGGCAGCGCTTTTACATTCATTAAGTTCAGGTGTTGCGATTTATTATGATTTAAGCCAAGATTTAGCGTTTTGGTATGCTGGTGGTGTTGCAGGGGTTAAGTGGGAACACTTGAAATTTTTAGTCCCTATTATTCTTATAACGATTATTTTTGCGACAATGCTAGGGAGATCTATTTCACTCATATCAATGGGAGATGATGTTGCTACAAATTTAGGAGTGAAAACGAACCGAACGAGAATACTAGGGATGATTATAGTAGTTATTCTGGCGGGTGTTTCTGTTTCAGCTGTTGGTTCTATTGGATTTGTAGGACTAGTTATCCCGCACATTGCTAGAAAATTAGTTGGTGTTCATTATAGACTCATTATTCCTATGTCAGCATTATTAGGAGCTATGTTATTAGTTGTAGCTGATTTAGGGGCAAGAACAGTAAACCCTCCTAAGGAACTTGCGATAGGGATTATGGTAGCTCTTGTTGGAGTTCCGTTCTTTCTCTATATAGCACGTAAAGTTGGGAGGGAATTATAAGTGAAGGATCTTTTTAACACGGATAAAAAGAGAGCTATTACTGTAACTACAATCTTCGGATGTATAAGTATCGCTGTAATTTTAATTAGTTTAAATACAGGGACACTGAGTATAGCGCCACTTAGAGTAATTGAAACACTTTTTGGTTATGGTGATTTTGAGAGTGCAACCGTACTATATGATTATCGTATGCCAAGAATAATAATCACGATGTTAGCCGGTATTGGTCTTGGTATTTCCGGTGCAATTTTGCAAGGGTTATCCCGTAATGCACTTGCAGATCCTGGTATCTTAGGATTGCATTCAGGTGCATCTTTCGGTCTTATCGTATTTGTTACTCTCTTTCATTCTATTAATGAGAGTGCATCCATTTTAATACCGTTATTTACATTTGGCGGAGGAGTATTAGCTGCATTTCTTATTATTTTACTTGCGAGTGATCGGTCAAAAGGCTTATTTCCGATTAGACTTATTCTCGTTGGTATTGCAGTTTCAGCTGGCTTTAGTGCAATTTCGTTATTTTTCTCTCTCAAGTTAAATGATGAGACGTATACATTCGCTTCTAGATGGCTAGTTGGTAACGTGTGGGGAAGGGATTGGATTCATGTCTTTGCATTATTACCTTGGATTTTCATACTAACCCCTTATGCGTGGCTAAAATCTAAAACGTTAAATGCATTGTCACTAGGTGATAGTGTAGCAGCAGGACTTGGTGTTTCTGTTCAAAAAGAACGGTTATTACTTTTAGCTACAGCGGTTGGATTATCTTGCGCAAGTGTATCGATGGCAGGAGGAATTGGTTTTATCGGTTTAGTTGCTCCGCATATCGCAAGGAAGTTAGTAGGTACTACATATCAACACTTTCTTCCTTTAGCTGGCATTATCGGAATGATTATTTTAGTGCTAGCAGATACGATAGGTCGTTCTATATTTGAGCCAAACTCTATTCCAGCTGGTGTAGTAGTGGCAGCTTTAGGAGCACCGTATTTTCTTTATTTACTTACAAAAACAAAATAAATACTTCAAAGAGGAGAACATATGAAAAAGAAACTTACTATTTTATTTAGCATGATGTGTATTTTAGTATTAGCAGCATGTGGTCAAACGAAAGCTAATGAAGAGGCAACGAAAAAAACGGAAAAAAGTAATGACCCAAAAATTGCTTCAATGTCTATTCATTTAACGAATGATTTACTTGCATTAGGAATTACACCAGTAGGTTCTGTTATTGGTGGAGATTTAAAAGATTTCTTACCGCACGCTAAAGAGAAGTTGAAAGATACGAAGAAGCTTGGTGTTGTAACAGATCCGAATATGGAAGCGTTACTTCAATTAAAGCCAACTGACATTTATGTTGATGAAAAATATGCTGGTAAAGATGTAGCGAAATACGAAAAAATTGCAAAAACACATTCTTTCAATTTAGATGAAGGTACGTGGAGAGATCATTTAAAACAAGTTGGTAAACTTGTAAACCGTGAGAAAGAAGCAGATAAATATATTCAAGATTACGAAGAGCAATCAAAACGAGTAAAAGGTTTAATAGATAAAGAGCTAGGTAATAACGAAAAAGTAATGGCAATTCGCGTTACTGCAAAAGAATTGCGTGTATTTAGTACGAAAAGACCGATGGGACCAATTTTATTCCAAGACTTAGGGTTACAGCCTGCAAATGGTGTAGAGAAAATTGATGGAAACCGCCCTTTCGAAGTCATTTCACAAGAAGTATTACCTGACTTTGATGCAGATGCGATTTTCGTTGTTGTAAATAGAGATGATAAAGCAAAAGCAGCATTTAAACAACTTCAAGAAACGCCAATTTGGAAAGACTTAAAAGCAGTTAAAGGCAAGCACGTATACATTATCAATGATCAACCATGGCTGGACTATTCTGCTTTAGGAAACAAAATGGCAATGGATGAAGCGGAGAAAATGTTTACGAAATAATATAGTTTTGCTATTAGGAAAGGCCCTCTAAATTTGGAGGGCCTTTCTATTATTGTTAGAATAAATAAAAAATTATACAATGAAGTTAATTCAATATGGAGGAGATGTGCCAATGTCAGCGCTTATTGTAAGTATCCCATTTATGAAACAGTTTATGGAATAAGGGGATAAATAGTCTAAAATAAGTATCCCCGTTATTTAAAAGGGGGAGTTTGAAATGACAATGAATCTTTTTCGAAATAAAACGATTAAATTATCAGCTATGAGAGAAACAGATGCTGAAGTAATGGCTATGTGGCAAGAAGATAGTGAGTATTTAAGACATGTTGATACAGATGTAGCATTCCCGCAATCTTTAAATGAAATAGCAAGTGATGAGTTATTAAAAGGACGGAGATCGAATAGTGTTTCTTTCATGGTAAGGACAGTTCAAGAAGATCGCTTAATTGGTTTTGTGGCGATTCATGGTATAGAGTGGAACAACAGAACAGGTTTATTAGCCATTGGTATAGGAGATGCGAATGATAGAGGAAAAGGATATGGGAAAGAAGCAATACATCTTATTCTAAAGTATGCTTTCTATGAATTGAATTTACACCGCATCGGTCTCGATGTTATTTCGTATAATAAACCTGCCATTGCATTGTATAAAAAGATGGGTTTTCAAATGGAAGGCTGTATGAGAGAAGCGGTTCAAAGAGATGGGAAGTGTTTTGACCGTATGATTATGGGGATATTGCGGGATGAATGGATAGAGCTGCAAGGTTAGAAAGTACATTCGAAATTATATATGTAGTATGCAGGAGATATAATGGTAATTGGCGAAAATTTACAGTGTGTTGATTGAATTTATAAGGAGTCATGCAAAATGAATTTAGAAAAGGCAAAACCAGTAAATGAAGAGGTCGCCGAATTAAAAGAACTTATTAAAGAGTTACACGGAAGTGTGCACCAACTTCAAAGTGAAGTGCAGCAACTAAGGCACGAAAGACCAGTTGTTGAAGTGAGAAAAGGTGTTCAATTATCACCAACAATTGTCGGACAAATTGGGGGTATGATTTTAGGTGGTTTAGCAATTATCGGTATATTTTGGTGATGAAAAAAGGTTTGCAGCACGGATGCTGCAAACCTTTTGTATTTGACGATATAATTTCATGCAATACAACTTTTACATTAAATAACGTAAATATATATAAGCATGTGATAACAAGAGTGCAACAATAGTTAATGGTAAACCAATTTTTAAGAAGTCCATATAAGAGAAGCCATGTCCTTCACGTTTTGCAATACCAGCAACGACTACGTTTGCAGATGCACCGATTAGTGTTCCATTTCCTCCTAAGCAAGCTCCAAGAGATAACGCCCACCATAGTACTTCGATTTGCGGAGAATCGACAGATAGTCCGAGTCCTGTAGCTAAGTCTTGAATAAGAGGAATCATCGTTGCGACAAATGGGATGTTGTCGATTGTCGCAGATGCGATGCCAGATACCCATAAAATAAGTATAGCTGCGAATCCGATGTCACCGTTTGTTACGTCGATTACTTCTCTTGCAAGTGAAGAGATAAGTCCGATATCAATTAACCCGCCAACGAGAACAAATAATCCGGCGAAGAAGAAAATGGTTACCCATTCAACGTGGGCAAATACATCTTCAATATCATGTTCTTTCACGCCGATTAACATAAGAAGTGTAGCGCCTGTCATCGCGATAACAGCAGCGTCTACATGAATAATCGAATGAAGTACGAAGCCTAAAATAGTTAGTCCTAAAATCGAAATAGATTTTAAAAGGAGGCTTTGATCTTTAATGTAATCTTTTTCGTTTAATGCCATTAGTTTTTCGATTTGTTCAGGTGTTGTTTTTAGTTTATTACGATACATGAAGTAAATAATGCCAAGTGTCACGATAGAAATAATAATTACGATTGGAGCTAAGTTAAGTAAAAAGGCGTTAAAGTCTAAATGCTTGTTTGCTGATCCAATCATAATATTAGGTGGATCACCGATTAATGTTGCTGTTCCGCCTATATTTGAAAACAGCACTTCTGAAATCAAATAAGGCACAGGATTTACTTTTAAAATACGTGTAATGGATAGCGTAACAGGAACGATTAATAAAACAGTCGTTACATTGTCCAAAAATGCTGATCCGACAGCAGTTAATAGGGATAGTAATAATAAAATGCGAATCGGTTTTCCGCCAGCTGCTTTTGCCGCTTTAATGGCCACAAATTCAAAGACGCCTGATTGACTCGTAATATGTACGAGAATCATCATCCCAATTAAAAGGGTAATCGTTTCCCATTGAATATGTGATGTGAAAGCAGTATGTAAATCTACAACTCCAAAAATAATCATAATAGCAGCACGATTCAATTTCTCAGAAATAATAAATCCGTACGTGATTAAAAATACGGCAATTGCAAAATAATATTGCCAATTTGCTACTTCATGTGCTGACTGTTCCAATCATGTCACCTTCTTTAAATTATGTATTCAATTGTCGAAATGTATCTCGCTGCAATAATACGGATAAAATATATTGTAGCAAATTCAAAAAAGAAAGAAAACTATTTAACAAAGTGAAGGAAAAAATGTATTTTTTACATATCATATAAAAAATATAAAAAACACAGTGCAAATTATTAGGAAAAGTGAGCGTTGTCCTCTAATATAGAGATAGCAATTTACATTATTTTTGCGTAAAATGGTTTAAAGAGGTGAATTCCGATGGAAATAGTAAAAGATAGTTCTCTTATTCAAAATGAAATTGAACGTTTTGTAAATAAAGATGTATATATTCATTTAGAAACGACAAACGGAGCGTATGCATCACACATAAATGAAAAGATGATGACAGTTGGTGCTTTCATTCGAAATGCGATTATCCGTTTTGAACGCGGGAAGATAACTGGAACAAATCCATACCGAGTTGGTCTGAAAATGGATCACGGTTGGGTATATGCTGAAGGTATTACGCACTGGGAAGTAGACGATCAAGAGCGTTTATTACTAGCTGGACATGATAATTTAGGTCGCTTAGCAGTTGCACTTGAGTTAAGCTTAACACCATTTAAGTAAGAAGGAGGGAAACTTATGGAGAGACATGTACTTGTTGTATTTCCGCATCCAGATGATGAAGCATATGCTGCGGGAGGAACAATTCGCTTATTAACAGATCAAGGAGTACCTGTAACATATGCATGTGGTACTCTAGGACAAATGGGACGTAACATGGGTAAGAACGTATTCGCTAACCGTGAAACGATTCCACATATCCGTAAGAAAGAATTGAAAGATGCTTGTAAAGCGATGGGTATTAAAGATTTAAGAATGCTTGGCTTCCATGATAAAACGTTAGAATTTGAAGATGTTGATTTCGTTGCTGACAAAATTGAAGCAATCATTCAAGAAGTAAATCCATCTCGAATTATTACATTTTATCCAGAACACGGTGTACATCCAGATCATAATGCATTTGGCCGCGCTGTCGTTCGCGCTGTATCACGTATGCCAAAAGAAGAGCGCCCAGTTATCCATGCTGTTGCGATTACGAAAAATCGTGAGGCCGTATTAGGAGAACCGGATGTTGTAAATAACATTAGTGAAGTATTTGATCATAAATTAACTGCATTAGGTGCGCACCGTTCACAAACAGAAGCAATGCTTGAAGACACGCATGCAAAAATAAAAAACAAAGATGCAGCAACATTAAAATGGCTGCAACTTGAACAGTTTTGGACTTATAAATGGGAGTAGGCTAGAAGGATACCTTCTAGTTACTCTTACATAGAAAAGCGCCGTCACTTGTGAAGTGCACCCCAATTGTTAGACACATAACTAACAATTGGAGGTGCATTTTTTATGGCTAAATTTTCTTCAAAAGATAAAATAAAAGCAG
>NZ_JAKUGE010000020.1:0-92568 GCF_022663795.1 Bacillus cereus group sp. BfR-BA-01349 | reverse complement strand
CATAAAAAAATCCCCTCCAGATAAAACAGTATTGAGTCCATCATATCAGATGGACTCTTTTTTTACTGTCTACCTATAGGGGATAATACCAAGCAGCTTCTCTTTATTTAATCCGTTTTTTGTGAGTCTTTCATTAGTACTGGATAAAGAACAAGACCTAATATAAACAATCCAATTCCTAAGAAGAACGTTTTTAAATCAGCAGTTCCCGTTTTGATAACCCAAATGGAGTATACCAATGCCAATGTAGTGATAATTCCATCTTTTACTCGAGATCCTGGTAGTATATCATACGTTTCTCCTGTAATAACTAATTTTAATTGGTACAAGGTAGAAACAAGGTATGGAATTAAATAGGCTAATGTTGCTACGACGATAGCGAAACTATATGCTTCTGAAACAGTACCAGAAATCGTTGAAAATAAGAAAATTTGCGTCATTACATTTGTAATCAATAATGATTTTGAAGGACTACCTTTTTTATTTGTTTTCCCGAAAAACTTAGGAAAAAGTCCATTCTTTGCTGCCTGGTAAGGTACTTCTGAACTAACAACGATCCAGCCAACTGTAGATCCAAATAAAGATATAAGAGCGAGTAAGGCCATTATATACGCGCCTTTATTTCCAATTGCTAAATTTAATGCATCTACTAACGGTTTTTGAGACTCCTTTAAAGCATCTTGCGGAAGAGCTCCCATTGTAAGTAAAGTAATTGACATGTAAATAAGAAGAGCGATAATTAATCCGAAAATCGTAGCTTTTTTTACATCGCGCTGTGATTTTGCACGGTTAGAAAGCATAACCGCTGATTCAATACCGATAAACGCCCAAAGTGTTGCAATAGCAGCTGAATTGATTTGGCCACCTAACGAGATAGATTGTCCTGCTTCATTCATAAAGGTTTGACCGTCTCCGAAATTAGAAGTATTGAAAATGAATAATGTAATTACAATAAACATTGTAAATCCGATAATTTTTGCAATAGTAGCAAGTAGATTCATATTTCCAGCTCGATCAATATTTTGAGAAAGAATATATTGAATTCCCCATAGCATAAGGCTACATACAAGGAAAGTTAACCCTTTTCCGAGTTCTAGTGAAAATCCGTTTATTGAAAAAAGAATTTGCTTACTTTGTAAAACTGGAAAGAATGTTGATAAATATCCAGCAAAGGAAATAATAACAGATGCTGTTGCAGCCCAGTTAGCAGCCCAATATCCCCATGCCATACTATATCCTGCAACTTTACCAGCTTTTTTTGAAGGAAACATCGCTTGAGCATAGCTTTGTGGTCCAGCTTTTAATTCTGGTTTACGAATCGCTAAATTTCCAAATACAAGTGCAATCATAAATACGCCAAGGCCTGTAATACTCCATGCGAGTGTAGAACCCATTGGACCTGATACTTGTGCTAAATTTGCTGGAAGCATAAATACGCCACCGCCAACCATATTCCCGATAACAAATGCTGTTAAAACCCATAATCCCCATTTTTTCGTTTCCATTTTTGTTAACTCCTTTGTAGTAAGTTTTGCTTAAACATCATTTTTTACTAGCTTTTTGACAATAAAAAAAGAGCCATGTAGATAAAAAAATACCTACATGGCTCTTTCGCCAAAGCGTAGGTACAACGGGAATAACCCTTGTACCTACGCGTAATTTTTCCGCTAGGTTTCAAGGGTTACGTATGATGATGATGTTTTTGTGCAAATGTAACTACAGTTGTTGTATAAGTAAGCATAGTTCTTTGCTCCCTTTCTCCTCTGATTTTGAAGTTAGTATACTACATGTTTTTTTGAATGAAAAGAAAAATATAAAAATTTTTATAAAAATACGTTTTAAAGATTAAATATTTACCTATATTTTTCTTGTAATGGAAAATAAGTGAGAGATTGGCAGAAGAGTGAAGCATGTTATAATATATATAGAATTATAAGGTGACAAGGGGCTATTGTAGATGATGAGTAAGTATGAACAAATTTATACAGAAATCAGTAAATCTATTGATAATAAACAATTAAAAGAGGGATGCAAAATCCCATCAGAAACAGAATTAATGAAGCAGTATGAGGCAAGCCGAGGAACGGTAAGAAAAGCTGTAGATTTACTGCAAGAGCGTGGATATGTGCAAAAAATTCATGGAAAAGGTGTTTTTGTTTTAAAGCGAAAAAATATTGAATTTAATTTTGGTGGTATTGTAAGTTTCCAAGAAGAAAATGAACGTTTAGGACGTCATTGTATTACAGATGTCGTAGAAATGGAGAAAATTGAAGCGACGAAAGACGTAGCAAAGTTATTAAACGTGAAAGAAAAAACAGTGATTGACCATATTAAACGTGTACGAAATATTGATGGAGAAAAAGTAATTTTAGATATAAACCATTTTGTATCGGAATATATTCCAGGGCTAACGAGAGAAATTGCAGCTACATCGATTTATAAATACATTGAGAAAGAGCTTGGGCTACATATTAGTTATTCACAGAGGGTAATTGAAGTACAGCCATGTACAGAGGATGACAGAAAGTATTTAGATTTAAATGGAACAGACTATGTTGTCGTTGTGAAAAACTTTACACATTTGTATGATGGAAGTCAGTTTGAATATACAGAATCACGCCACCGCTTAGATATTTTTCACTTTTCGGATGTGGCACGCAGGAAGTAAAGAGGTGGAACAAAATATTGTTTCATCTCTTTTTTTATAAAAAAACACAAACTCGTATATATGAGTGTTGACTAACTTATATATACGAGTTAATATGTAGTTGTAAACGGTATCAAAAAAAGAAAAGAGGGACGGGAATATGGGGAAAGACTATCGTAAAACAGCAGAGGAAGTGTTGCAGTATATTGGTGGGAAAGACAATATTGAACAAGCTGCACATTGTGTGACGAGGCTCCGTATCGCTTTAAAAGATGAAAGTAAAATAGATAATGATAAATTACAGTCTGTTTCATTAGTGAAAGGAGCGTTTCATAACGCTGGTATATTTCAAGTTGTAATTGGTCCAGGGGATGTAGATCGTGTTTACGCTGAATTGATAACGCTTGCAGGTATGAAAGAATCGACTGTAGCGGACGTAAAAGACTCTGGAAATCAGAAGTTAAATCCAGCTCAAAAGTTTGTAAAAATATTTTCGGATGTATTTATGCCGATATTACCAGCGATCGTAACAGCTGGTTTACTAATGGGTATTAACAATCTATTAGGCGCAAAAGACTTATTTTTTGATGGGAAAAATTTATTAGATGTTTATCCGAACTTAGGCGGGCTTTGGGATTTAATTAATATGATGGCCAATACAGCATTCGTATTCTTACCAGCACTTGTCGGTTGGTCAGCAACGAAGCGTTTTGGTGGTAGTCCAATACTAGGGATTGTTATGGGATTAATGCTTGTGCACCCGGCCTTATTAAACGCTTGGGACTACGGAAAAGCAGCGACTGGTTTAGAGGGTCAAAAGATTGAGTACTTCAATATTTTAGGACTGTTCCAAATTGAGAAGGTAGGATATCAAGGACAAATTTTACCTGTTTTAGTAGCAGCATTTGTATTAAGTAAAGTGGAAATTTTCTTAAAGAAACATGTACCAAATGCAATTCAATTATTAGTTGTACCAATTACAACAATCGTTGTGACAGGTGTGTTAGCATTAGGAATTATCGGTCCGGTTACACGTCATATTGGAGATTTATTAACAGTAGGATTGGTAGGTGTATATGAAACAGTACCAGTAGTTGGAGCAGTACTATTTGGAGCGTTATATGCACCGCTTGTAATTACAGGTATGCATCATATGTTTATTGCAATTGATTTACAATTGATTGCACAACATGGCGGTACATTTATTTGGCCGATGATTGCTCTTTCTAACATTGCGCAAGGTAGTGCGGCACTTGCGATGTTCTGGATTTCTAAAAATCAAAATGATAAAAGTATGGCATCAACATCAGCCATTTCAGCATACTTCGGTATTACAGAACCAGCGATGTTTGGTGTGAATTTACGAAATAAGTTCCCGTTCTATGCAGCGATTATAGGGTCTGCTGTGGCAGCGATATTCATTACATTAAACGGTATATTAGCACCTGCTATCGGAATTGGGGGATTGCCAGCATTTATTTCTATCATTCCGAAATCGATTCCAATGTTTATTGTCGGAATGATTATTGCAGTTGTAATCCCATTTACTTTAACATGGTTATTTGCAAAAAGAGTCAAACAGAAGTAGGAGGAAGTTAAACATGAAGGATTGGCATAAAAGTGTAGTCTATCAAATTTATCCGAAGAGCTTTAATAGTTATTACAATAGAGAAACCGGTGATATAAAAGGGGTTACAGAGAAACTAGATTATTTAAAAGAACTCGGAGTGGATTATATTTGGTTAACACCGATATACCAATCACCACAAAATGATAATGGATATGATGTAAGTGATTATTACAGCATTGATCCATCTTACGGAACGATGGAAGAGTTTGAAGAACTTTTAGCAGAAGCGAAAGTACGTAACATTGAAATTATGCTTGATATTGTTGTAAATCATAGTTCGACTGAACATAAGTGGTTTAAAGAAGCGAAGGAAGATAAAAATAGTCCATATCGTAATTACTATATTTGGCGTGATGAAAAAAATAATTGGCAGTCTAAGTTTGGTGGATCTGCTTGGAAATATGATGAGAAGACGGAGCAATATTATTTACATCTATTTGATGAAACACAAGCTGATTTAAATTGGGAAAATGAAAAACTTCGTGAAGAAGTATATGATATGATGCGCTTTTGGCTGGATAAAGGGGTAACGGGATTCCGATTAGATGTCATTAATTTAATTTCAAAAGACCAATGCTTCTTAAATGATGAAGGTAATACTGCGACAAGTGATGGACGCAAGTATTATACAGATGGCCCGCGTGTTCATGAATATTTACAAGAGATGAATCGCAATGTTTTTGCAGAAAAAGATGTAATTACAGTTGGAGAAATGTCTTCTACGACAATTGATAATTGTATTAAATATTCAAATCCTAAGCGTAATGAATTAAGTATGACGTTTAGTTTTCATCATTTAAAAGTAGATTATCCCAATGGAGATAAGTGGACAAAAGCGAATTTTGATTTCATTAAATTAAAAGAAATTATGTCTAATTGGCAAATTGAAATGCAAAAGGGCGGAGGATGGAATGCGTTATTTTGGTGTAATCATGACCAGCCTCGCATCGTGTCACGCTTTGGTGATGATGGAAAGTACCGAAACGAATCTGCAAAAATGTTAGCGACAGCTATGCACATGCTGCAAGGAACGCCTTATATTTATCAAGGGGAAGAAATCGGTATGACAAATCCTAAATTTAAGTCCATCGAGCAATATCGTGATGTGGAATCGTTAAATATATACGATATAAAGCTAAAAGAAGGGCTATCACAAGAAGAGATTATAGGGGTTTTAAAGCAAAAATCTCGTGACAACTCTCGTACTCCGATGCAGTGGAATGAAGAGGTGAACAGTGGTTTTACAACAAGTACACCTTGGATTTCAGTGGCTGAAAATTTTAAAGAAATAAACGTAGAGAAGGCATTAGCAGATAAAGAGTCCGTATTTTATCATTATAAAAAGTTAATAGAGCTTAGAAAAACGTATGATGTAATTACAGAAGGAGAATATGCTATTTTGGATAAAAATGATCCTAAAATTTGGGCATATACTCGTACTACAGAAAGTGAAGTACTACTTGTTATAAATAACTTCTATGGAGAAGAAATAACGTACTCTGTACCGGCGCACGTTCAATTAGATGGAATGAAACAAGAGGTACTACTGTCGAATTATAAAGATTCCAGCAAGGATATTACAAAACTTAAATTAAGACCATATGAATCAATTGTGTATCGATATACGAAATAAAAAGGTTGTATGCCCGAGCGGCATACAACCTTTTTATTTTAAGACACCACTATACAAAATATTTACGTCTACTTCAGGTTTGAATTTTACTTTTGCATAATCTTTATTCCAATTTTTTTTCTTCCATAAATCAGGGTGATAAGCGATGAGATGTCTACCAATTCCAAAAGCATCACAATTTGCTTTTTGTAGTTTATTTGTTATTTTTTTCGCTTCTTTCGTAAGTTGCTTTGATAATTCCTTATTTAGTTTTTTTCTGGCTTCCATTTTATAAATATTATCTCTTGGGGCTTCAAGTGCTATTACTTTTAGTTGGAGCTTAATGTGAGCATAAACATTTCCTTTTTTATCCGTTGTTATTTTTAAATCTCGTTTTAACTTTCGATTGCTAATTTCCATTGTTAAATAATCAGATGTCTTCTCAGATTCATCACTAGTAAGTTTTTGGGTTATACGGGCACTTGTTCCCATTTTTCCGGTTAATAATACGAATAAAACAGATTGTTTCAAAGGTAAATGTCCAGTCAATTTATCATTGTTAAATAAAGCTAACCCATTTGTAATTAATTCTTTTCCTTTTATTTTTATAGTAGGGAGTGTAAAGTCTTTACCGGGATCTAACATTTTTGTAGCGGCTGTTTCTAAAGTTTCTTTTGGAAATACACTCATATCTTCTAAACTTTTCACTTTTTTCTGTAGAAAATCTCCAATTAGTAAATTTCCTATTTTCTTTTTTTCGAGTATCTCCGATGTTTCACCATCTACTGCAATAAGTTTTACTAAAGCAGTTGGGTTTGTTGGGTCCCGAAAGCTGACATCTAAATAGGGTAATATACCTTTTTTTAGAATTTTGGTTCCTAGTAATTGAACACCATATTTAAAATAGCGAATATTCCCAGTCACATTTTTTTTTAGGGCATCGCTTGTATCCCTTATGTTATGCCCGGTTGCTGAATGTATTTCATTTTCGAATGAAGATTGCTCTCCACTTGAACTTTTTACGAGTTCAAGCGTTTGCTGAAGCTTATTCTCTTCCGTAACATCATATCCAATGCTATAAGCTAATCTAGCTTCTCTTAATGGTTCTTGATCCCAACAGCCAGAAAGGAGGCAACTAGTACATAATATAAAAAGTAATTTAAATCTTTTTGGAAACATACTGTTCTCCTTTCTTCTTTCTTATTACTGAATAGAGTAGAAATAAAAGAGGGAGAACAACGATGAAAATATAGGTGAACTTATCTGTGAAAGTTGCAATGACTTTTAATTCTTCAGGTGTATCTATAAATAAGGCTACACTAAAAGCAATAATACCAACGATTGGAACAGCCTTTTTATGATTAGCGAGGTTGAATATATGTCCAATTCCTATAGAAGCGGCACAGTAATAACTCGCAATAGAAGCGACAACTGTTATCATCCATATTGGAATGAATAGTAAATCAGTCCGGTCTATAATCCCGATATGTAAGGAGCGTAATAAGTAAGCAACTGGTTCTGGGATAAGTTCAATTTGTTTTGGACTAGATACGATAAAGCAAATCCAAACAGTGAAAGCATAAAAGAGAGTCACAAATCCATTAGCGATAGAAATTGCCTTCAGTTTTTCCACAGAACTCCCATTTACTTTAGGAAATGCGATGAGAAAGATTTCAAAACCATACATAGCTGTAATTGTTTCTTTCGATGCTTGAATAATATTCCACCATCCAGCCTCTGTAATGGGAAAAATATAAGAAAAGTCAGCTCGGGAAAGCCCTAGGGCGATTAAAAGCGCCATAGGTAAAATGAGAATAGAGGTCATGACATAAAATCGTACGATGACTTTAAACGTATTATAAGCTACATAACAACAAGCTATTGTAAATAGCATGAGAATGGCATACCACGGAGTTGCTTGTAATATCCAAACTTTAATGACGTTACAAGCATTCAACATAACCGTCATACCGATAAGGGTAAAATAAAAAATATAAGAAAAGCCCAATAGTTTTCCTAACTTATTACCAAATAGCATACAAACACTTTTATACATATCTGCATCAGGAAATCGTTTTAAGAAAAGCCACATAAGTAAAATAATAAGTTGAATGGCAAGCCCCGCGATGAGCGCAGAAATCCAACCACCACCTTTTGCTATCGGATGAAGCCGGTTAGGTAGAGATAGTATACCGACCCCAATTTGGCATTGAATAACGAAAAAGGTAAATTGAACTAGCGAGATTTTACTTTGCGTGTTTGTCACCGTCCTCATCCTCTCTCGTTACATGTTGGCGTTGCATTTTTTTTGGTTTTGGATCATGTGGTCGTTCCCAAAATGACCAAATTGGTAGTCTTACGAAAGAATCTTTCATATCTTTAATCCGCATCGGGGCAACAGGAGAAAGATATGGTGTATGAAATGAATGAAGCTGACATAAGTGAACGAAAGTTATAATGAGACCGAATGATATGCCTACATATCCAAATATGGCAGCAAGGAGCATTAATGGAAAACGAAGAATTCGAACTGCTGAACTCATATCGTTTGATGGAACGAGAAAAGATGAGATTGCAGTTAAAGCTACTACGATGATCATCGTATAAGAAACGAGCCCAGCTTTTACAATCGCATCACCAATTACTAAACCACCTACAATACCGATTGTTTGTCCAACACGGCTCGGCAAGCGAATACCAGCTTCTCGTAATAACTCGAAAATTAACTCCATTAAGAGAGCTTCAAAAATAGGAGGAAGCGGTACTTTCTCTAACGAAGCTTTAATCGTATACACAAGTTCGAGCGGCAACACATCGGGATGAAATGCGACAGTTGCAATATATAAAGCTGGCAAGAGAAAGGCAATTAAAAAACTTACTAAGCGAATCATTCGGACGAAAGAACCGACAATCCAACGGTTATTATAATCATCTGGTGATTGATAAAAAGCGAATAACGTAACAGGTACGATGAGCGTTGTTGGATCTCCGTCAGATAAAATGGCAACACGTCCTTCCATTAAATTAGCAACAGTTCTATCTGGACGCTCTGTATTTAATTGCTGCGGAAATGGGGAGAAAGACGTATCCTCTATAAATTCTTGTATGTATCCTGGTGACATAAGTGCATCCGTTTTAATCGTTTCTAATCTTCTTTTCACTTCTGTAACTAAATCGTCATTCGCTATATTTTGCATATAAGCAATTGCCACTTTCGTGTGCATTTCTTCACCGATTGTAAAATACTTAACAACTAAATTTGGACTCTTAATGAGTTTACGAATAGAGCTTAAATTAGTTGCTAGATCCTCTACAAAACCAGTATGTGGACCACGCACAATCCCTTCATTATCAGGCTCCGCTATATCTCTCTTTAAAGATAAAGCTGTTTCGAAAATACAAAAACTATCGACGTGTTCATGAAAATATAAGGATTTACCTTGTAATAAAACCTGTACTCCATAATTTAAATTCGTTTCTTTTTTCATATTTAACGTAGAAAAAGCTTTATCTAAAGATAAATCCGACCTCGTTAATAATGGTTCAAGAGCTAATTGATGAATTAAATTTGGATCTGCTAAAGATTCAATATATATGATTGTTCCTTTTCCGTTTTGAAAAGGGAGATCTAATTTTTTTATATCATCAGAATGAGAAAGTTTATTTTCAATGTAATTAATGTTCTCCAGAAGTGATGGAAACATATGCATTTGTTTTTTACTCTCTTGTTGTTCTTTTTTGTCTGTCATAATTTCCACCTCTTTTAAAGTACGATTGTTTCTGTTAATTTTTGTCGTTTGTGAGAAATTTATGCTTGAATTATTTTTTTTAAAAGAGAATTCAAAGTTACGTTACATTGTCTTTTGCGCATTATTCAATTTCATAGCAGTACTTCTAACATTTGTGTCGAATTAAGAAGATATATAGGAGGGATATATATGGAAATAGCTGTAGAACGTGTTTTTACGAAAGAGATTTTAAAAAGAGCAGCGAATTTGTTTCATGTAACAGTGGAAGAAAAGCCACTTGGAGATTTTGAGAATTATGTTTTTAAGGCGAAGGGTGATAATGATGAAGATTACGTATTACGTTTAACACATTCTTCTCATCGTTCTAAACAAGAGGTAGAGGCTGAACTAGATTTTTTACGATATGTTGCGGAGAATGGGGCAAAGGTAGCAGGACCTCTTTATTCAACGTCTCGAAATCTCGTAGAAGAAATCGTAGCAGGGGATGGAACGTTCTTTTTCGCTTCTTTATTTACATATGCAAAAGGTGAGCAAGTAAAAGGAGAGGAATCGCCTTATTGGGGAGATGCTTATTTTGAAGCATGGGGAAAAGCGATTGGGCAACTGCATCGCCTTACAATGGATTATCCTAAAACAGACTACCGTGATACGTGGGAAGAAGACGAAAGTGGAATTGTTAATGAATTAGAAGATGGTCAAGTGAAAAAGATTGCAGCGGTACTAATGGATGAAATTAAGGCCCTTCCAGTTGAAAGAGAAACGTTCGGTCTTATGCACGGTGATATCCATCAAGGTAATTTTCATTATGATGGTAAAGAGCTAACAATCTTTGATTTTGATGATGCGGCTTATAATTACTTTATACATGATTTAGCGATGGTTCTATACTACTCTGTTCTATTTACAACGTGGACAGCAGAAGAGAAGACAGATTTTGCTCGTAAACAGTTACAAGTGTTACGAAAAGGATATGAGTATGAGCACAGGCTGGCGGATAGTTGGTATGAATCGTTGCCACTATTTTTACGTTTACGTGATATAGGTTTATATGGAACGCTTCAGAAGAAGTTTAAAGGTAAAGATATGCCTGATAACTTCTTGAAATTATCAGAAGAGCTATACGAAAGAATTATTAAAAGAGAAGCAATTGTGAATATATAATACATTTAGTTCAAACCAAAGTATATAAAACAAATATATACTTTGTTTTTTTATACAAAAATATGTTTACTTTATTAAAATAATATTGTCCTAGATTCAGTATGCACTTATAATTATATATATATATTCTGAATATTATTTATAAAGGAGGAGGGGGAATGTTGGAAACTTTCGTAAATTGGATAAATAATATTGTTTGGAGTCCAGCACTTGTTTATTTATGTTTAGGAGTAGGTTTATATTTTTCCATTCGAACGAGGTTTTTACAAGTAAGGCACGTAGGAGAAATGGTGAAGCTGACATTTAAAGGAGAAAAATCAGAGGCTGGTGTTTCTTCATTCCAAGCGTTAGCACTTTCATTATCAGGACGAGTTGGGACAGGATCAGCTTATGTAGAATCAACACTCGCGCAAATATATAAGACGAAACATCAAGGGCAGTTTCGTGGTGGACCTGCTTATTACATCGAAAAAGGTTTAGGTGTAAAATGGTATGCATTAGTATTCGTTGCAGCGACAATTATTGCAACGGGGCTTTTATTGCCAGGTGTGCAAGCAAATAGTATTGCTGTAAGTTTAGAGACAGCTTTTGGAATTAACACTACATTATCAGGGACTTTATTAGTTGTTGTATTAGCTATTATCATCTTCGGTGGAGTAAAGCGAATCGTTAACTTTGCACAAGTTGTCGTACCGTTTATGGCAGTTGGTTATATTTTAGTAGCTTGCGTTATTGTTGCTATGAATATTGAAAAATTGCCAGAAGCATTTATGTTAATTATAAGAAGTGCTTTTGCATTAGAGGCGGCTTTCGGTGGTATTATCGGTTTAGCAATTTCTTGGGGAGTAAAACGTGGTATTTATTCCAATGAAGCAGGGCAAGGAACTGGGCCACATGCAGCAGCAGCTGCTGAAGTATCACATCCAGCTAAGCAAGGCTTAGTGCAAGCATTTTCCGTTTACATTGATACATTATTTGTTTGTTCAGCAACAGCATTTATGATGATTATTACAGGCATGTATAACGTATTTGATGCGAGCGGAAAAAACTTTATCGTAAATAAATTAAACGGTGCTCAGCCAGGACCGGGGTATACACAGGCGGCAGTAGAATCTGTTTTCCCTGGATTTGGAAACGGTTTCGTTGCAATCTCGTTATTATTCTTCGCGTTTACAACAATTATGGCGTATTACTACATTGCAGAAACGAATATTGCGTACTTAAATCGTGATAAAGACCGTCCTTGGATGTCTATGGTACTAAAGTTTGTATTTTTAGGAGCTGTATTCTATGGATGTATAAAAACAGCAGCAACGGCTTGGGCTTTAGGCGACATTGGGGTAGGAATTATGGCATGGGTAAATATCATTGCGATTTTACTATTACAAAAACCTGCATTAGTCGCATTAAAGGATTATGAAAAACAGAAAAAAGAAGGAAAAGATCCAGTATTCGATCCAGGGCCATTAGGAATTAAAAATGCTGATTTTTGGGAGCATGAATACGGGAAAGATAAGAAAGAAGAAGTATCTTAACAGAATAGAAATGAAGAAGCAAAGGGGAAACTCTTTGCTTTTTTTTATGGACAAATTGAAGCTAAAAGTTATTTTTGAGACTATTTTTGAATATAAAAAGAATGTACATGCATTGTTAGGGGAAGGGGGAGTATGTTGATAGAATTTTGTAATGTAAATAAATATTATGGTAACTTTCAAGTTTTGAAAAATATTAATGTGCAAGTGAAAAAAGGTGAAGTGGTGGTAGTTGTCGGGCCTTCAGGATCAGGAAAAAGTACATTGCTTCGATGTATAAATCAATTAGAGGCAATTACAGATGGAGAATTAATTGTACAAAATACAGAGGTGCACAATAAAAAAACGGACATGAATGAATTGCGGCGAAATATTGGGATGGTCTTTCAACATTTTTATTTATACCCACATAAAACAGTTCTGCAAAATATTACATTAGCACCGATTAAAGTAAATAAAGTTTCCAAAGAAGAAGCAGAGAAAACAGCAATGCTTTATTTAGAGAAAGTAGGAATCCCAGAGAAGGCTAACGTATATCCACATCAATTATCCGGAGGACAACAACAAAGGGTAGCAATTGCTAGAGGACTTGCGATGCAGCCGGAAATTATGCTATTCGATGAGCCTACGTCTGCTCTTGATCCAGAGATGATTGGAGAGGTACTTGATGTTATGAAGGCGCTGGCTAAAGAAGGGATGACGATGGTCGTTGTCACGCATGAAATGGGATTTGCGCGAGAAGTAGCAGATCGGATTTTATTTATGGATGATGGTCAAATTATTGAAGATACAACACCGGCGCAATTTTTTGCAAACCCTGAACAAGAAAGAGCTCGTTTATTTTTAAGTCGGGTGCTAAATCATTAGAGGAGGAATTTTATGCTTAAAATGAAAAAATTATTTACTTTAATCGTATTTTCATGTTTATTCGTGCTTGTTGTTGCTGGATGCGGAAGTAAGAAAGATGAGTCGAAGGAAACAAATACGAAGCAAGGCGGGGCTGTTGAACAAATTAAGAAACGAGGGAAATTAGTAGTCGGGGTAAAGAATGATACGAATTTATTTGGATTAAAAAATCCTTCAACAGGGCAGGTAGAAGGATTCGATGTTGATGTCGCGAAGGCACTTGCGAAAAAGATTCTCGGAGATGAAAAGAAGCTAGAGCTGAAAGAAGTAACGTCTAAAACACGTATTCCAATGCTGAAAAATGGTGATATTGATGCAATTATTGCAACAATGACAATTACGGAAGAACGCAAAAAAGAAGTGGATTTTTCAGATGTATATTTTAAAGCAGGACAATCGTTACTTGTGAAAAAAGGAAGCAATATTAAGAGTGTCGATGATATAAAACAAGGCGTTAAAGTATTAGCTGTAAAAGGATCAACATCTACAAATAACATTCGTCAAAAGTCACCAGAAGCGACTGTATTAGAGTTTGAAAATTATAGTGAGGCATTTACAGCGTTAAAGGCAGGTAAAGGTGATGTGTTAACGACAGATAATGCGATCCTTTACGGAATGGCAAAACAAGATTCTAATTATGAAGTAGTAGGGAAAATTTTCACAGATGAACCATACGGAATTGCAGTGCAAAAAGGGGCAGATGATTTAACGAAAGAGATTAATACTTTAATTAAAGACATGAAAGCAAGCGGGGAGTATGACAAATTATATGAGAAGTGGATTGGACAAAAACCAGAAAAGTAGATAGTAAAAGTGAGAGGATGAGAGTACTCATCCTCTTCTTGTAAAGAAAGAGGGGAGAATATGTGCCTGATTTTTCTATATTAACGAATAACATTGATATGTATTTAGAAGGATTTAAATATACAGTTATGTCTAGTGTAATTGCATTGATAGGCAGTTTTATTTTAGGAGTAATTTTGGCAGTAATGCGTATTGCACCTATTCGTATTTTAAATTGGATAGGATCAGCTTTTGTGGAGTTTGTAAGAAATATTCCACTCGTATTAATTGCATTTATATTCTATTTTGCTTTACCTGTAATAGGAATTACTTTAAATGGTTTTGTAGCAGGAACAGTTACGCTTACGGTATATACGGCAGCTTTTATTGCAGAAGTAATTCGCGCTGGTATTTTATCAGTTGCGAAAGGGCAAATGGAAGCTGCCCGCTCTTCAGGGCTAACGTATGTGCAGGCGATGTATTATGTTGTCTTACCCCAAGCTGTGAAAATTGTAATTCCCCCTTTAGGAAACCAGTTTCTCAATTTAGTTAAAAACTCTTCAATACTTGGAATCATTGCTGGTTCTGATTTAATGTATCAAGGAGATTTAATTTCAACGAAGCCGTTTGTTACGTTTGATGTTTATATATTTGTCGGGATGTTTTATTTAATATTAACAATTCCGCTCAGTATGCTAGTGCGTTATTTAGAAAAACGCTTGGCAAAGGAGGCGGTGTAAATGGATTTCAAGGGAGCAATTACAGGGGATCATATTCTATTTTTATTAAAAGGATTACTGATAACATTAGAGGTAGCGCTCATAGCAATTGTACTTAGTTTTATTATTGGAAGTGTAATCGGTATATTGCGCTACACGAAAATACCTGTCGTCTCACAAGTATTAGGAGTTATAGTTGAAGTGATTCGAAACTTACCACTACTGTTAATTATATTTTTCACGTATTTTGCACTTCCAGAAGCAGGCTTGAAATTAGAAATTATAACAGCTGCAATTGTTGCTTTAACAATATTTGAGGCAGCAATGATATCTGAAATTGTTAGAAGTGGTTTATTGTCTATTGAAAAAGGGCAGGTTGAAGCCGCAAGATCTTCGGGATTAACTTATGTGCAAGCGCTTTGGCATATTATTTTGCCACAAGCATTAAGGAGAATGGTTCCGCCGCTTGTCAGTCAATTTATTTCATTGCTGAAGGATACGTCGCTAGCGGTTGTTATATCACTCCCTGAGCTTATGCATAATGCTCAAATTATTAGCGGGCAAAATGTGAATTACATGATTCCAACATTTATATTAGTAGCTTGTATGTACTTTATCGTAAATTATAGTTTATCAATTTTATCGAGAAGATTAGAACTTCGTTGACTCTTACAATATATGTAAGGGTTTTTTCCTTGTTTCTCCTTATTTTCCTCTAAATAGAATCTAAATCTTGCAATAATTCGATTTTTATATTATTTTATCAGAAAAGTTTTAATTTTATATAGAAAATGTAATCGCTTTCGTGTATATTTTTATTATCAGAAAATTTTAACAAGATATAGGGGTATTGGTAGGGGGAGGATTTAGATGCAGCAACCAACGAATGAGAAATTACATCGCACGATGAAGAGTAGACATTTATTTATGATCGCACTTGGTGGTGTAATCGGAACTGGTTTTTTCTTAGGTTCAGGTTACACTATTAATCAGGCTGGACCAGGGGGAGCCATCCTTTCATATTTAGTAGGCGGATTTATTATGTATTTAACAATGCTTTGTCTTGGAGAGTTAACGGTAGCGATGCCGGTTTCAGGATCTTTCCAAAAGTATGCAACGAAGTTTATTGGACCAGGAACGGGCTTTATGATTGGCTGGTTATACTGGCTTGGCTGGGCAGTAACAGTGGGTCTAGAATTAACGTCAATCGGTTTAATGATGAAAAGATGGTTTCCAAATGTTGATGTTTGGGTATGGTGCCTTGTATTCGGTGTTATTTTATATGCTTCAAACGCAATTTCGGCAAAAAGTTATGCTGAATTAGAATTTTGGTTTTCTAGTATTAAAGTAATTACAATCCTTGCATTTGTTGTTCTTGGTGGTAGTGCATTATTAGGATTTATATCATATGACGGAAAAGAAGCAGCACCTCTTTTCTCTAACTTTGTAAGCGATGGTGGACTTTTCCCGAATGGACTAGCTGCCGTACTACTTACAATGATTACAGTTAACTTCTCATTTCAAGGAACAGAGTTAATCGGAATTGCAGCGGGAGAAAGTGAAAATCCAGAAAAAACAATTCCACGTGCGATCCGTAATACAGTATGGCGCATTATGTTATTCTTCATTTTAACAATGACAATTTTAGTAGGATTAATTTCTTGGAAAGAAGCAGGTGTAATTGAAAGTCCATTCGTAGTCGTATTTGATAAAATTGGTATTCCATACGCAGCTGATATTATGAACTTCGTTATTATTACTGCGTTATTATCTGTAGCGAACTCTGGATTATATGCAGCGACGCGTATACTATGGTCACTTGCAAATGAGGGAATGGCACCAACTTCCTTCCAGAAAGTAAATAAGCGTGGTATTCCAATTACAGCGCTAGTCGTAACGATTGCGGTAGCTGGATTATCTCTATTCACAAGTTTCCTTGCAGAAGATACAGTATACATGTATTTATTATCGATAGCTGGTTTATCGGCTGTTTCAAGTTGGATCATTATTGCTCTATCGCAACTTCGCTTTAGAAGTCAGTATATAAAAGGCGGAGGAAAGTTAGAGGACTTAAAGTATAGAACACCACTATACCCGATTGTTCCAATTTTAGCTTTAATTACAAATAGCATTGTTGTTATTAGTTTAGCGTTTATTCCTGAACAAAGAATGGCGTTATACTGTGGTATTCCATTTATCATTTTCTGCTATATATATTATTATATTAGTAAGAAACGGCAGAAACCGATGAAAGTGGAGATGGAAAAAACAAATGAAACTAACAATCAAACACGATGATATAGAAGCAGATTTATCGTATGGTCAATTAGCGATTGGAAAAGAAAACGGTTATTCACCGTTACAATTACTCGTTTCTTCTATCGCAGGGTGTGGTGCAATTGTTTTTCGAACGATTTTAGAAAAGAAACGTATTCCATACGATACGTTTACAATCGAAACTGAAATTGGTAGAAGTGAAGCGTTATCGAAGCCAGTTGAAAGTGTTCATTTGCACTATAAAATTAAAGCGGAAAACATTACAGAAGAGCAGTTGGACAAAGCATTGCAGCTTGCAGTGAAAAATTGTACGATTGTTCAATCTGTAAAAGATAGTATAAAGGTTACGGAAACAATTGAACTAATAAAATGAAACATAAAAACGTGAGAATACGGCTCTCACGTTTTTATGTTTTTAATAAAGGGGGAAATATGATGGAATGTTTAGGGTGTAAATTAGCAGGCGGAGAGGAAATTATATATAAAATATATGAAGATGATTATGTAACATGTTTTTTAGATCATGCGCCTTTCTACTCAGGACATACTTTAATTGTGCCAAAGCAGCATGTTGTAGAAGTAGACGAATTAGATGACGTTGTAGCAAAATCTATTATGGATGCTTCTAAGCTCATTGCAAAAGCGATTAAGATAGTATATAAACCTGACGGAGTTACAGTTTGTCAAAATGGTGGAGTATTTAACGAGTTAACACATTATCATATGCATGTCGTACCAAGATATAAAGAGCGTTCGTTTGCTGAGTTTTATATGGTACAACCAGGAGAAAAGCAGAATCATAACTTGGAAGAGACAAAGAATTTGTTAAAAGAAGCGATAGAGCATATGCTGCTTACTGAAAAGGCGTAGCGGTCAGGAAAATTCTAATATTAAAAAGCCCAGTTTCTCAGTTACAATAGAGAAATTGGGCTTTTATTTATTCTATTATTAAATTTTATATATAAAAAGATTTTGCAGTGTCACAAAGTATAGCGCTCATTCGTTATATAGAGTGAGAGGAGGAATTATATGAAAGTTACAAACAACGATTATGAAAAGATGGAAGAGCTATATGAGTTGTATGAACAAAAGATTTATTATGTAGCATATTCTATTTTAAATAATATTCAACAGGCTGAAGATGCGGTTCAAGAGACGTTTATTACTCTTTATAAGAATTTGGAAAAGCTCCATAGCTTGGCTACTCAAGAGCTTAAACGTTACATTTTGAGGATTGCGAAAAACAAGGCGATTGATAGTTACCGGAAAAACAAACGACATGAAACATTTTTAGAAGAATATGAAAGAGAATCTGTAGAAGCAGTAGATGAAAATATTGAAGAGTGGGAAAAACGTAAAATGTCTGAGGTTCAAATTGATGCATTGCTAAAAGAGTTAAACGAATCTAATAGACAGGTGTTTAAGTACAAAGTCTTCTATAACTTAACGTATCAAGAAATTTCAAGTGTCATGGGGATAACCGAGGCAAATGTCCGCAAGCAGTTTGAACGCGCTCGAAAACGAGTCCAAAATATGATAGGAGGTATACAACATGACGAATTCAAAGAACTCCAAAGAAATATATGAACTTGCTGAAAAAATTGCTTTAGATGATTTTGATAAACTTGAACAACAACATGAATTTTCACATACATATACGCGCAAAAAGAAATTGTTTATGGAGGAAATGAAACCGCAAGATGGACAACCGCTGAAAAAGCGTAAAAGACATCGTATGTTAATCGCTGCTGCTTGCTTATTGATCGGCATGCCGACAACCGTTTTTGGAGCAGTAAAGGTCTATAATATGATCGTTCAAAAACAAAATTATGAAGTAAATGTTTCAGTAACAAATAAGGACTCGAAAAAGGCTGATAAGTGGTATAAGCTGAAAATCGATAAATTACCAGAAAATATGGAAGCAATTGATGACTCTGCTATGAAATATTCCTTTAAAGATAACTACGCAATGGGTGGATTTTCATTCGTTCTTTGGAGAGTAGGAGGGAATTCAGATTTTCCAACTCTCTACTCGAAAAGTTATGAAGAAAAAGAGATAAATGGTAAGAAGGCAGTAATTGTCCATAGAGAAAATGGTAATAAAGATTTAATGTTTAATAGAGTAATTTTTCTCTATTTTGAGGAAGAAGGAATTATGTTACAAAGTTACATTGGAAATGATATAAACGAAGAACAAATGATAGATGTGCTAGGGAGCATTTCACTTGAGCCCACGTCAAAAGAAAAGTCATCATATATAAGCGATTATGATAAAAAGTATTTTAGCCAAGAAAGTAAAACAACTAAGGTAATTCCTTTGAAGAAGGATAGCAAACGACTATTTCATATAGGGCAAAAGGTTCCAGTAACGATATCTATGGATAACAGTCAAATTGAATATGTGATAGAAAAAGTTGAAATCTTTGATTCAATCAAAGATTTTAAACAAGAGAACTTTAATGAAATGGGCTTAGGAATACTAAGCAGGAATCAAGCTTTGGATCAAGCTGGACAATTGATACCATATAGAAGGGATAAATATAAAATTGGAAATGGTAAAGATTCAATTGATCAATTAGTAGAATCAAAATTAATTCATCCTAAATTTGTCTACCTGACAACAACAGTGAAAAATATAGGTAAACAGGCGACAGAAGAAATCTATATGACTCCATCTATAAAAGTTCTTGAATATAAAGGAAATGCATGGCAGTATGCTGGGAAAGATGGAATCGCAGAAAAAAATATTATGACAGGCGAAGTTGATTATTTAGAGCCTCATGGAGATGGAAAAAGCTTTTACAATATTGGCAGTATCACACCAGGAGAAACGGTAAAAGTTAATTTAGGTTATTTTGTAGATGAAGATAAATTAGATTCAATCTTTTTGGATGCTTTCAATTACAGAGGGATTGGTGACACTGAAAATATGAATTCGAAAAATCGTTGGTGGTTTGATATTCGTCAATCGTAAACATAATAAGAACAACTAGATTAAAAAGCTGCTTATATTTAGCAGCTTTTTTCGTCTCCATACATATGTAAAACTTCTTTCGCACGCATACGTAAACCATCTATCAATTCTATCGGTTCTAAAACTTTTGCATCTTTTCCGAGTCTATAAAATAAAGGGGTAATAAAATTGATTTCTCCTTTATCAATTGTTGAATGTATATATCCTGTCCCGTTTTCGTTTGTTACAATGAATTCTTCAAGGTAAGGCACGCTTTTACATTGGCGTACGCCTTCTGTTGACAGTAAAACATGTAACTGAGTAGGATTATGTACTACGTGAGAGTTAGAGGCAAACCACTCTTCTAAATTCATGAATGTATCTTCATTTTCTTCCGTTGATAATATAGAAAGAATACGATCGACGCGATACAGTAATGTTTTTTCTACATTAAAATCATAAGCAGGTAAATACCATAAACCATCATGCGCATATACACCGATAGGATGAACGTGTTTTGTTTTGATCTTTGATTTAGATTCGTATTGAAAGTGTAAATTTTTATTTTCAATAGCCGCTGTTAACACTTCGTTTAAAAGTGGTGTCTCAATTGTTCTTTTCGGATTCCAAAAGGCGATATAAGAACGTATTTTGTCAACTTTAGTTTTCGCATCATGTTGTAGGGAGCTATATAGTTTATGTGTAACGGAATTTATTTCTGTGTTAAAAGGCAAGTCTCTGTAGTAGCTTAAAGATTGAAAGGCAAAAAAGATGGAGACTGCTTCTTCTTCCGTAAATAAAATAGGTGGAATTACTCTATTCGTTAATACTTTATATCCTCCGTTGCGACCTTGTTCAGCGTAAATAGGTAATCCCATATCACTTAAATCTAAAATGTATCTATGGACAGTACGAACAGAAATATTAAATTCATCAGCTATTTCTTGCGCTGTAAATGCTTTTTTCGCAGAATCAAATATAAGAATATCTAATAAGCGTTTAGCTTTTGACAAATGTATCACCTTTTTTCTTTTTAAACATGACATAAATTGTCGTGTTTTATTGTTAGTATATTGTTTACAGCATAATGTTATCAAGATGAGATGTAAGGAGGAAAAAATATGTCACGTGAAATAGTTTTATTTATTGCGGCGAGCTTAGATGGATATATTGCGAAAGAAGGTGATGATTTACAGTGGTTAATGGAAACCGAAGGGGAGGGAGATAACGGTTATACAGAAATGTACGAAACGATTGATACAATAATTATGGGAAAAAGAACGTACGATTATGTAGTAGAGCATATAGAACCATTCCCGTATTTAGATAAAAAATGTTATGTTTTTTCTAACTCAGAAAAAGGTTCAAACGAACACGTGGAGTTTGTAAATGAAGATGTAGTGGAGTTTACAAAAAGGTTGAAAGAGCAAGAAGGATCTAAAATATGGATGGTCGGTGGAGGGAGTCTCTTAAGAGAGTTCTTTAAGAATAATCTAATTGATGAATATGTTGTTACGATTACACCTCACATATTAGGTTCTGGAGTTCCGTTATTTCAAGACAAGAACCCGGAAATTAATTTAACTTTAACGGATACGAAACGTTTTGGGCAATTTGTAAATTTATATTATAAAGTAAAGTGATAAAAAAACACGACTATTGATGATAGTCGTGTTTCTTTATGGATGGTAATGAAACTATAAAGCAAGACCCGTAATCGACTTCGCTCGTTACAGTAATATTTCCGCCGTGTAGTTCTACAATTTCTTTTACGATAGATAGTCCTAAACCAGTTCCGCCTGTAGATCGTGATCTCGCTTTATCAACTCGATAAAAGCGGTCGAAAATGTGAGGGAGATCTTCAGGAGGAATACCTTCGCCTTCATCTTCAATTGTAATGGAAATACTTTTATGTTCTTCTGTAACAGAAATGTTTATATGAGAATGTTCTTTTGAATGTCTATAAGCGTTATTTAAAATGTTCACCACAACTTGTTCAAATCGTTGTTCATCTAAGTTTACTAGCAGTGTAGGAGGACAAGAGAAAGAAACTTTAATGTATCTTTCTTTATATATGGCATTTACTTTTTCGGCTATGCGAGTTAGGAAGGTGTGTAAATGTACTTCCTTTACTTGAATAGAAAAGTTATGTTGTTCCATTTGTGCAAGTGAAAATAAATCTTGAACTAAGTTTGTAATGTAATCAGACTCATCTTTTATAATTGATAAATATCGCAAACGTTGTTCAGAAGGGGTGCTTTCTTTTGAAGCAATGTCAGCATAACCTCTTACGTATGTTAACGGTGTTCGTAATTCGTGAGCAACACTTGTTAGAAATTCACTTCGCTCTGTTTTCATATAATGTAAATCATTTGCGAGCGTTTGAATAGATGATGCTAGTTCACCAATTTCATCATTTCGAGTAGTCGTTAATGAAACGGACAAATCGCCTTTACTCATTTTTTCAGTTGAATGTTTCATGTGTAACAATGGTTTTGTTAATAAACGTGATAATAGGAAAATTGTGATGACTGTGAGTAGAAACGTGATGGCGCCAGCAATAATGAATTGTTTCGTTAATCCATTTACCAACTTTTCAATGGATTCTGTTCCAAGAAACATATACACATATCCTTCATGTTTTCCAGCTACTATGATAGGACTAACTGTACATATATAATTAGATGTTTTCCAATGATTTTCTATAATCGCTCCGTTATGGTCTGTTCGAGTCTGCATGCTACTAATGTGATTTTTTATAGTCGTGTTTATTTCGTTAGATTTAGCTAGCACTTCTTTATTTGTATTTGTAATAACGACAGTTGTTTCAGCTTCAGATTCCATTAATGCTACGTGAGAGATGGTTTGCTCATCGTAATATTTTTCAAGTACATCTCGATGACTATTTCCTCGCTTTAATAAAGCTGTCATTTCTTCATTTACTCTAGTGTTTACGAGACTATAATAGAGCAAAATGGCGTAAAAATAATCCGAGTAAAGAAAATTCAATTGGTGTGAGAAGGAGTTCTTCACTATGGACAGAAACGAAGTGTTTTGTTTCATCCCATACAATACCGTGATATTGGATTTGTTTATGTTCATTTGTACGTCTTAAAACGGCTTCAATTCTTGCGAAAAGTTCTTCTTCATGGAAAGGTTTCATTACGTAATCATCGGCTCCAAGTTTTAATCCTTGAACGACATCTACTGTTTGATCACGAGCTGTAACCATAATAATAGGAATGTTACTAAAAGATCGGATTTTTTTGCACGTTTCCCATCCGTCCATCTTTGGCATCATAATATCGAGTAAAACAAATTTAAAGTTTCGATTTTCTATATGTAAAATAGCTTCTTCTCCTGAAGTCGCACATACGCAGTTATATCCAATTGGGGTAAGATAAAGCGTTAATAATTCAAGCATTCTCGGTTCATCGTCTACGAGCAGTATATCAATCATAGAGAGCCCTCCATATTTATAATCGTTACTTAAAGTGTAATGCAAAATCATGAAGAAATGGTGCAGATTATGATGCATCTGCATAATTTCTTCAGAATTGCTTGTTATTGTGGAGTTGAAATTACATTTTAGGTAATCATATTGGCTCAAAAATGATTAATACGGAGGCGGTATAGTGAAAAAAATGACCCGAATTTTTGGGATAACAATAATTACAGCAGTTGGTCTTGCTGCATGCGGACAAACGAATACAGACCATAAAAACCATGAATCTACAAAAGAGAAGAAAACAGAGCAAAAGGAAATGAAAATGAATCAGGAGGTAACGGCGCCAAAAGAAATGAACGAAGGTGCATTGAATGATTTATTAACGACAAGTCTAAAAAATGTGACGAGATTAAATACAAATGACCCCCTAAAAATGGCAGTATTAACTTCGCAAACGATATGGCCAGCAACTCATAAGGAGAACCAGCCAGGTGCTGTTATTTTAGTACCAGCAAGCGAGTGGCAATTAGGTATTGCGAGTGCAGACCTTATTCATCATCCGAATAACGGGCCGATTTTATTTATAGAAAAAGAAAAGATACCGGAAATGACGTTAAAAGAAATAAAACGATTAAATCCAATCGGAACGAAAGATGGGACACAAATTATGGTGATGGGGGATGTAGGTACTAGCGCGCTTGAACAATTAAAAGGTTATAAAGTAAAACAAATAAAAGAAATGGACCCAGCTATATTTGCGAAGGATGTTGATAAGGAGTATGCCGACATAACAGGAAGCTACCCAAGTAGTGTTATTATTGGTTCGTCTGCAGAAGAAGGACGTTTATATACAACACCCGCTGTAAATTGGATTTCTCATATGCCGGAACCACTACTCTATACAGAAAAGAATAAAGTGCCAGAAGCGACAATAGAGGCATTAAAAATGAGAAAAGATAAAGCAAATATATATGTATTAGGGCCAGAAAAAATTGTTTCAAAAGAAGTGGAAAAAGAGCTGAGCAAATACGGGAAAGTAACGCGTATTAGTGGAGAGACCCCTACAGAAAACTCGATTGCGTTCGCTAAATTTAAAGATGAAAAAACAAAATTTGGCTGGGGATTCACAAAACCTGGTCACGGTTTATCATTTGTTTCAAGTAAAACACCAGATTTAGCAGTTGCTGGGGCACCTTTTTCACATATGGGTAAACACGCACCTGTTGTATTATTAGAAGAAGGTAAAGCTTCACAACCAGTGTATGACTTCCTTGCTACTATTCAGCCGAAGTTTAAAGATGATCCGACACTTGGTCCATATAATCATGGCTTCTTATTAGGAAGTACGAGTGATATTTCATTTGAAACACAAGGAATACTAGATGAGAGGTTAGAAATTGTTCAGGAAAGTGGTCAAGAACACGGTGGACATTAATGAAATGAGAAAAGACGCTACTGATATAGCGTCTTTTTCTTTAGGAAACTTTTACATAGTAAAAAATCTTCTACTCGTTATATAATAGCTTTCGTGCAGTCGGCTGATTTTCTTATGGAGAAAATCAAATGATAAAGGAGTAGAGGAGTGGTATTTTGTTTCAAACGATAAAAAATGATTGGTTTTCTAATGTGAGAGGGGACGTGTTATCAGGAATTGTCGTTGCTTTAGCATTAATTCCTGAAGCGATAGCCTTCTCTGTTATCGCTGGTGTGGATCCGACCGTTGGGTTATACGCAGCCTTTTGTATTGCAGTTACCATTTCATTTGTTGGCGGAAGAACTGGGATGATTTCAGCTGCAACAGGTGCAATGGCATTATTAATGGTGACGCTCGTTAAAGATCATGGTTTGCAATATTTATTTGCTACAACAATATTAACAGGTATTGTCCAAATTATTTTTGGCGTGTTCAAACTGAGCTCATTTATGAAGTTTGTTCCGAAATCTGTTATGAGTGGTTTTTTAAATTCACTTGGAATTTTAGTTTTTACAGCGCAATTGCCACATTTTAAAAATGCAACTTGGCAAATGTATGCACTCGTTGTATTAGGACTTGCAATTATATATTTATTTCCACGTATTACAACGGCTGTACCTTCTACGCTTATTTCAATTATTATTGTGACGAGTATTGCACTTATGAGCGGACTACAGTTGAAAACAGTAGGAGATATGGGAAGCTTGCCGAAAGAATTACCATTCTTTAGCATTCCTGACGTGCCTTTTACAGTTGAGACATTAGGGATTATTTTACCGTATGCAGTTATGCTTGCAATTATCGGTTTACTAGAATCATTATTAACAGCTTCAGTTTTAGATGATATGACGCATACGGAAAGTAATAAGCATAAAGAGGCACGCGGTCAAGGGATCGCAAACATTGTTGCTGGTTTCTTCGGAGGAATGGCAGGTTGTGCAATGATCGGTCAATCTGTTATTAATATTAAATCAGGTGGACGAGGTCGCCTATCAACATTTGTAGCGGGCGGATTTTTAATCGTATTACTATTTGTTTTAGGAGATTATGTCGTTCATATTCCGATGGCAGCTTTAGTTGCAGTTATGATTATGGTTTCAATCGGAACGTTTGATTGGAACTCTGTAACAACAATTCATAAAGTACCAAAAGGAAACGCATTTGTTATGATTGTAACAGTTGTGATTGTCTTAATTACACATAATTTAGCATTAGGTGTAATTATCGGAACAGTAATTAGTGCGGTTTTATTTGCATTCAATATGGCAAAGATTCACGTGAAACATTTATATATTGAAAATAAGAAAATATACGAAATTCACGGTCAACTTTTTTTTGCATCTACAGCCGACTTTATAAATAATTTTTCATTTAATGAAGATGTAAAAGAAATCGAAATGAACTTTACTCATGCGCACGTATGGGATGATTCGGCAGTGGCATCAATTGATAAAGTTATCATGAAGTATGAACAAAGTGGTGTGAAAGTAAGTATAACAGGATTAAATGAACGTAGTTCAAAACTTGTTGCAAATTTAGCTACTTATAATAAAAGAATTGCTAGTTAAAAGCCTCCTTTTTAGGGGGCTTTATTATATAATACGAATAGGATAACGAAAAGGGGATTCAGCATATGTACAAACAAATTATATTAGCATGTGACGGTTCTGAACATGCACTTCGAGCAGCGGAGCATGCAACATATATTGCGAAATGTAGCGAAGAAACAAATGTTGAAGTTGTGTACGTAGTAGATAATAGAACGGCAAAATCAGATATTATACAAGGTCAAACAGATTTAGAAACAATATCGGCTAGTCGAAAAGATAAATTAAAAGAGATTGAAGGTTTATTAAAGAAAGAGAACATTTCTTATACAATTACGATATTACATGGTGATCCTGGAGATACAATTGTTCAATATGTAAATACAGGAGATATAGATCTTGTCATTGCTGGAAGTAGAGGGCTCAATACACTGCAAGAAATGGTGCTGGGAAGTGTAAGTCATAAAATAGCAAAGCGTGTGAAATGTCCAGTGATGATTATAAAATGAAATAGAACGTAACGAAGACCTTAGTATAACTGAGGTCTTTTTTTATGTATAAATGACTCTTATTTGTGGAAATACTAGATATATAAGTTGAAAAGATGTTAACTTACAAATTTGTAAGTTAGTTGTTAGAGAAATCGATGTTATGAAATTTTTCCCATTGGTAAAATAAAAGTATCAAAGGGGAGATAGGGAGGATGGAAGCAATGAAATCATTTCAAAATTTGTCATATAGCCAAGGTGTCAGTCTTATTTGTTTAGGGGGATTTGCTGCATCTGTTACGTTAGCTGTTTTAATAAAGGTGTTTCATCAAATCTTTTAATCTTATAGTAGGGAAGGAATTGGTTGTTATCATTAGTAGGAACAGCAATGAAAATAAAAAATAGCTCTTAGCATGTATGTAAATGCTAAGAGCTATTTTTATGCTTGTTATATATTATTTAAGCTTGCTTTTGTTTTACTGACCCTGTATTTAAAGTAAGAGCAAGGAAGAACATTGCAAGTACGCAAGATGCAAGTAATAAGATGAATCCGCCATCCCATCCGAATGCATCTACGATAAAGCCCATAGCTGCACTAGCAAAAGCAGCTCCGCCTAAGTAACTGAAGAATCCAGTTAAGCCTGCTGCAGTTCCAGCAGCTTTCTTTGGTGCTAAGTCTAGAGCGTGTAGACCAATTAACATAACCGGTCCGTAAATTAAAAATCCAATTGCGACAAGTGCGATACTATCAACCATTGGATTACCAGGAGGGTTTAACCAGTAAACAAGAACTGCGATAAATACACCAACCATAAATAGAATACCAGCAGGTGCACGACGTCCTTTAAAGAGTTTATCACTCATCCATCCGCAAAGAAGTGTACCTGGAATACCAGCCCATTCATATAGAGCGTAAGCAGTACGTGAGCTACTATGAGTAAAGCTTTTTTCTTCTACTAAATAAGTAGGAGCCCAGTCTACAACGCCGTAACGTACGAAATATACGAAAACGTTCGCAATAGCGATGTACCATAAAAACTTATTGTTTAATACGTATTTAAATAAAATTTCCTTTACTGAAAGCTCGCGTTCGCGATCTTTTACTTTTTCATCTGGTGGATATTCTCCAGTATGTTCTTCAATAGAAGGTAGTCCACAAGATTGAGGTGTATCTTTCATCGTAATTAATACATAAATACCAACTAAAATTGAAAGAATACCTGGGAAGTAAAAAATACTTTTCCAGTCATCTGCGAAGAAGTATAAGCCTAATGTTACAAGTGAAGGCATAAGCGCTCCGCCAACATTATGAGCGACGTTCCAAATAGACATTTTTGTACCACGTTCGCTAATAGAGAACCAGTGAACCATCGTACGACCACAAGGAGGCCATCCCATACCTTGTACCCATCCATTTAAAAACTGAAGCACAAACATAAGTATAATACTCGTTGTAATGAAAGAAAATGAGCCGAAAATAATATTAATGATACCTGATAAAAATAGCCCAGCTGCTAAAAAGTAGCGAGGATTACAACGATCGGATACGATACCCATAAGAAATTTACTTAATCCGTAAGCGATAGAAACTGCTGAAAGGATAACCCCAAGTTCCCCTTTACTAAAGCCTTGCTCGATTAAGTATGGCATTGCTAGTGAAAAGTTTTTTCGAACAAAGTAGTAACCTGCATAACCGATGAAGATACCTAAGAATACTTGTAAACGTAATTTACGGTATTCGCTATCAACGCGATCAGCTGGTAAGCGTTCCGCGTGGGGCGCAGGTTTAAATAATTGTGTGAAAAACATAAAATGAAAATCCTCCCCTAATTAATTCGAAGCGTTTTAAGACAGAGAACATAAAAAGGCCATGAAATATAAAAAAGTTTCCTTTTTTATGATTCATAGCCGTGTACTCCGTTTCTCCGTGACTGTCAATATTAACTTCGTCGAAAATTATACAACTTTGTGACAAAAATGTAAACGTTTTTATGAATAAAAGTATTGACGGATTTTGTTCGTGGGATTAATATTTAAATACATTAAATATTTTATTGTTTAAATAAGAGGTGGATAACATGCCAAATGATATGACGCATATCGATAAAATTCAAGCTCTTGCCTTTTCGATTGGAAAGAAAATGCAGACGGAGTTATTAGAACAAATGCAAGCGACAGGACTTACACCACCGCAGTTTTATATTTTAAAGATTTTAGATCATTATGGGGCTTCAAGAGCGACAACATTAGCGAAAAAGATGTATGTGAAGCCTAGCGCGATTACAGTGATGATTGATCGTCTAATCGATCAAGAACTTGTAGAACGCTATCACGACAAAGATGACCGTCGCGTTGTCATCATCGAGTTAACGAAAAAGGGGAAAGCTAGAGTAGAAGAGGCAATGACAGCTCGTAACGAGCATATTGCAAAATACTTTTCACATTTAGAGTTGCAAGAAAGAGAAGATTTATTACGTCTCTTTGAGAAGTTAGAAACCATTATTTGTGGGACACAAGAGAAAAAAGAGAATAACTAAGAGGAATTGAGGAGATTACATGGAGCAACAAGAAAATCAAAATAGAAAGTTGTTGTTAATCGGTTTAATTATCGCGATGCTATTTGCTGCATTAGATGGAACAATTGTTGGTACAGCAATGCCACGTATCGTCGGTGACCTAGGTGGATTAAGTTTAATGACATGGTTAACAACAGCTTATATGTTAACATCAACGACAGTTGTACCAATTGCAGGTAAATTAGCGGATTTACTTGGTCGTCGTAACGTATATATAACAGGGCTAGTTATTTTCATGATTGGTTCGGCGTTATGTGGTATGGCAAATGGTATGGCAGAATTAATTATTTTCCGTGGTATTCAAGGTCTTGGTGGCGGTATTATGATGCCAATGGCTATGATTATTATTGGAGATATGTTCACGGGGAAAGAACGTGCAAAATGGCAAGGTATTTTTGGTGCGTTATACGGCCTTGCTTCTGTAATTGGACCACAAGTTGGTGGTTGGATTGTAGATGCAGTGAACTGGAGATGGGTATTCTACATTAACTTACCGGTTGGTATTTTAGCAACAATCTTTATTGCAATGGGATTAAAATCGCATAAACAAACAGGACCAATTAAAATTGATATCGCTGGAATCTTTACGATGATTCTCGGTGTTGTAAGTTTATTACTTGCGCTAACGTTTGGCGGAAAAGATTATGCATGGGATTCTTGGCAAATTATCGGTTTATTTGCACTAGCTGTAATTGGTATCGTTAGCTTTGTTATCGTTGAAACGAAAGCTGAAGAGCCAATTTTACCAATGCATTTCTTTAAAAATCGCACATTTACAATACTGAATGCGATTGGATTCTTTATGAGTATTGGAATGTTCGGCGCGATTATGTTCGTACCATTCTTCATGCAAGGTATTGTAGGAGTAAGTGCTGCTGAATCAGGAACAATTATGACTCCAATGATGATTACAATGATTGTGATGAGTATTATCGGTGGGCAACTTGTATTAAAAGTTGGTGTAAAACCACAAATTATCGCAGGTATGCTTATTATGGCCGGTGGTTTCTGGTTATT
Source organism: Bacillus cereus group sp. BfR-BA-01349 (assembly GCF_022663795.1). Classification (NCBI taxonomy): domain Bacteria; kingdom Bacillati; phylum Bacillota; class Bacilli; order Caryophanales; family Bacillaceae; genus Bacillus; species Bacillus cereus group sp. BfR-BA-01349. The sequence goes on along the minus strand of NZ_JAKUGE010000020.1, from coordinate 62,049 downwards.
AACAACGATGGATATGCACACAACGAAGCTTACAGCTACTTCTTATATGATGGTTATCGGTTTAGGAATGGGTCTTGTAATGCCGACATTAACATTAGCGTTACAAGAAAGCTTCCCGAAAAAAGACCTTGGTGTTGTAACATCATCAAGTCAGTTCTTCCGACAAATCGGTGGTACATTTGGTATTACAATTTTAGGATCAATTATGAATAACACTTCAGGTACGACATTAACAAAGAATTTAGTACCTGTATTAGATACATTCCCGAAAGAAGCGGGACAAATGGTAACGAAATTTAAAGATATGATTCACACAGATCCACAAGGTTTATATTCGATGCTATTTAGCCCAGAGGCATTAAAACAAATGCCAGAAGCGTTCGCTAACAGTATTGTACCTATTTTGAAAAACTCTTTAGTAGACTCGCTTCATACTGTATTCTTAACAGGATTAGTATTTATCGTAGTAGGTGCTATCTTTACGATTTTCTTACAAAAAATTAAATTATCAGATCGTAAAAAAGATGCTAAAGAGCCTGTTGTAGAAGAAAAAGAAAAAACTGTATCATACTCGTAATGAAGAAGCATCGCCTTATGGCGGTGCTTTTTTGAGTATAACCTCAAAAGCTTTTTAGTGAGAAATGATTGACGTATTTTTAGAAATACGTTATATTATTTTCTGTAAACGGTTACATGAAATGAGGAGAAAAGAGAATGAGTACGATCAAAGACGTTGCGAAATTAGCGGGAGTATCTGTTGCGACCGTTTCCAGAGTTCTAAATAAAAATGGATATGTTCACGAAGATACATTAAAAAAGGTAGAACGTGCAATTGAGATGTTAGATTATAAGCCTAGTACAGTAGCGCGTTCACTGTATAATAAAAAGTCTCGTTTAATTGGCTTAGTTGTTCCAAATATCGTGAATCCATTCTTTCCGGAAGTTGCACGTGCCGTAGAAGATGTAGCACATAAACAAGGTTACACAGTTGTCCTTTGTAACTCTGATGAAAGTTTAGAAAAAGAGAAACAATATATTGATGTGCTTAGACAAAATAATGTAGATGGATTTATTGTAGCAACGAATCCACAAAATAGTGTTAATTACATGAATTTATCTGTTCCGGTTGTTGCGATTGACCGTATGTTTAATGAGCGTATTCCTACTGTATATGCAGATAACTATGCAGGAAGTCAGGCTGCGACAAAGTTGTTACTAGATAAAGGATGTAAATATATTGCACATATTCGCGGTCCACGTGATGTGAGTACTGCAAATGAACGCTTTGAGGGTTTTGTAGACGTTATTACGCAAAATAATCTTTCGTATATGATTGCAGAGAGTACGTTTGATCCAGCAAATAGTGAGCGTGTAGCGATGGAATTATTAGAAGAATACCCGCATATTGATGGTATTGTTGCTGGGAATGATTTAATTGCGATCGGTATTGTAAAGGCTGCACTTCAAAAGGGGATTGCTATTCCAGATGATTTACAAATTATCGGATTTGATGGCATTTCTTTAACGGAAATGCTGTATCCATCTATTACGACAGTTGCACAACCAATATATGAAATGGGGAAAATTGCAACAGAGTTGTTGTTAGAGCAAATGGAAGGAAATACATTAGAAGAGAAACATTATCGTTTGCCGATTGAAATTATAGAACGAAATACAACGAAGTAAGGAGATGAAACAGATGCCAAATATTGCAGTAGTAGGGAGCATTTCAATGGACTTAGTGGCTGTTTCAAAAAAACGGCCGAAAGCAGGAGAAACAGTAATTGGTGAAGCGTTTCATACAATCCCAGGAGGGAAAGGGGCAAACCAAGCAGTTGCTGCAGCTAGATTAGGAGCAAATGTAGCAATGGTTGGAGCGGTAGGAAATGATGATTATGGAACAGTAGTTAGAAAAAATTTAGAGAACGAACGCATTTTTATCGATTATGTGGTACCGGTTACAGATAGAACGACAGGAATTGCTCATATCGTTTTAGCAGAAGAAGATAACAGTATTGTTGTCGTACAAGGGGCAAATGCTCTTGTAAATAAGTCAGTTGTAGATCGCTCCAAAGACCTTCTTGTAAAAGCGGATATGGTTGTTCTTCAACTAGAAATTCCACTTGAAACAGTAAAATATGTATTGGCTATTTGTGAGAAACATAATATTCCTGTTATGTTAAATCCAGCGCCAGCACAAGTTTTATCAGAAGAAATTTTAGAAAAGGCAACTTATATTACGCCAAATGAACATGAGTGCCGCATCGTATTAGATGATTTCATCTCACCAATTGAAGATTTACTGGCTAAATATCCAAATAAACTATTGATGACAGAAGGTTCTAACGGTGTTCGTTTCCATAATGGGACGGAGATTGTACATGTTCCTAGCATTGCTGTTGATGTAGTGGATACAACTGGAGCTGGTGATACATTTAATGGTGCGTTAGCAGTTGCACTTTCTGAAGGAGAGACACTTCAAAAAGCAATTCGTTTCGCGAATATTGCCGGTGGTCTTTCTGTAACGAAACTTGGAGCACAGGGCGGTATGCCAACGAGAGATCGAGTACGTGAAGTGCAGGTGATTGTTGGGTGAAAAAGCATGGTGTATTAAATAGTGAAATCGCGGCAGTCCTTGCTTCACTTGGGCATACAGATACGGTTGTAATTGCTGATTGCGGGTTACCGATTCCGGATGGAGTAAAACGAATTGATTTAGCTGTTGAGATTGGAAAACCGAGTTTTTTAGAGGTGTTACAAGTTGTAGCTGATGATATGGCAATCGAAAAAGTGACGTTAGCAGAAGAAGTCATTATAAATAATGCGGAAGTAAATAAAGAAATAGAGCAGAAATTAATAGAGCCAGCATTTGAGTATGTATCTCATGAGCAATTTAAAGAGCATACAAAGAAAGCGAAGGCGATTATTCGTACAGGCGAGGCTACGCCTTATGCAAATGTAATTTTACATGCAGGCGTGATTTTTTAATAAAGGGAAGTGATGGGAATGCATATTGAAATGAAAAACATTTCAAAGGCGTTCAATGGAAATCCTGTTTTGAAGAATGCACAGTTTATGATTGAAACAGGAGAAGTCCATGCATTGATGGGGGAAAATGGAGCGGGTAAATCAACGCTCATGAAGATTTTAACAGGTGTATACAAAAAAGATGGTGGGACAATCACGATTGATGGGCAAGAGCGCACCTTTAAAAATGCGAAAGAAGCTGAAGAGTACGGCATCGCATTTATACATCAAGAACTAAACATATTGCCGAATTTAACAGTAGCTGAAAATATGTTTCTCGGTAAAGAGTTAATGTATGGGAAAACAGGTATTTTACGCACTCGACAAATGAACGCCATTGCGCAGCAACAACTAGCGGAGTTAGGGTTGCATGTAAGAGGCGCTATGTTAGCAGAGGAATTATCGGTTGGACAACAGCAAATTATCGAAATTGCGAAAGCATTAATGACCAACGCGAGCGTTATTATTATGGATGAACCTACTGCGGCACTGACGGATCGTGAAATCGAAACGCTCTTTACAGTAATCAATAAGTTACGTAAAGAAGGTGTTTCATTCGTGTACATTTCGCATCGTATGGAAGAGATTTTCTCAATATGTGATGCTATTACGATTTTGCGTGATGGAGAATACGTCGGAAAGAGATTAATTCCAGAAACATCATTTGATGAAGTAGTGAGTATGATGGTGGGGCGCAGCATTGGTGAACGTTATCCAGAGCGAAATAGTCAAATTGGTGATGTCATTTTTGAAATGCGTAACGGAACGAAGAAAGGGAAATTTGAAAATGTTTCTTTTCAAGTGAGGAAAGGTGAAATCCTTGGTGTAGCTGGTTTGATGGGAGCTGGCCGTACAGATATTATGAAAGCGATATTTGGATACGAACCTTTAGACTCTGGACAAATTTTTATAAATGGACAAGAGGTAAAGATTGATAGTCCAATAGATGCAATTAGACAAAGAATTGCTTTTATTACAGAAGATAGAAAGTCTGAAGGATTAGTGTTAGATTTTTCAATTCGAGAAAATTTAGCTTTACCGAATTTAGAAAGTCTTTCAAAGGGAAGTGTTCTAAGCAATGAGCTAGAACAACAGTTTACAGAGGATATGATGAAGCTTCTTAATGTGAAAGCATCTAGCGGAGAGCAGGCAGTGAAATCTCTTTCTGGTGGAAATCAGCAAAAGATTGTAATCGCAAAATGGCTAGGCATTCATCCGCAATTACTCATTTTAGATGAGCCAACAAGAGGTGTTGATGTTGGAGCGAAAAAAGAAATTTACTCTATTATGAATAAGCTTACAGAGCAAGGCGATGCCGTTATTATGGTATCATCTGAGCTTCCGGAAGTTTTAGGGATGAGTGATCGAGTTCTTGTTATTCATGAAGGAAAAGTCGGCGGAATTTTAGAGAAAGATGAGGCATCACAAGAGTCTATTATGGCACTAGCTACAGGGGGAGAGTAAGGATGGATAAGAAGGGGAATGTATTACAACAACTCGGTTCTTTAATCGGTTTAGTATTAATTATCGTTGTAATTACAGCTTTAAATCCAGCGTTCATTGAAATTCCAAATTTATTTAATATACTGCGTCAAGTATCGATTAATGCGCTTATTGCATTCGGAATGACCTTCGTAATTTTAACAGGGGGTATTGACTTATCGGTAGGTTCTATTTTAGCATTATCAAGTGCACTTGTTGCTGGAATGATGGCAAGTGGCATGGATCCGTTCCTTGCAATGGCAGTTGGATTATTAGCAGGTCTTGTAATGGGAATTGTAAACGGTATCATCATTGCGAAAGGAAAAGTAGCTCCATTTATTGCAACTTTGGCAACAATGACTATTTTTCGTGGGTTGACGCTTGTTTATATGGACGGACGTCCGATCACTGGTCTTGGTGATCATTTAATGTTCCAAATGTTTGGCCGCGGTTATTTTCTTGGTATTCCGGTACCAGCTGTTACAATGATGATCGCTTTCGCAGTACTGTACTTCATTTTGAAGAAAACGACATTTGGTCGCCGTACATTTGCAATTGGTGGAAATGAAGAAGCAGCAGCACTATCAGGTATTAATGTTACGAGAATTAAAGTAATGATTTACGGTCTTTCCGGAATTTTGGCAGCGCTTGCAGGTATTGTCTTAACATCACGATTAGATTCTGCACAGCCGACTGCAGGTACTTCTTATGAATTAGATGCAATTGCAGCAGTTGTATTAGGTGGAACAAGTCTTTCTGGGGGAAGAGGATGGATTGTTGGTACATTCATCGGTGTACTTATTATCGGTGTACTAAATAACGGTTTAAATTTATTGGGTGTATCTTCTTTCTTCCAACAAGTTGTAAAAGGACTTGTAATCTTACTAGCTGTATTAATTGATCGCAGAAAAGAAGCGTAATGGAGGGACAGTTCATGAAGAAATGGTTACTTATACTCGTTGCATGTATTATGGTCATTACTGCTGGTTGTTCAATGGAACCGCCAGAATGGGCAAAGGATTCTAGCGATAAAGGTCGAAATAAAACTATTAAAGTTGGATTCTCTGTTTCAACTTTAAATAATCCCTTTTTTGTAACTTTGAAAAAGGGTGCAGAAAAGAAAGCGAAAGATAGTGGCATCGAATTAATTGCTGTTGATGCACAAAATGATGCAGCAAAGCAAACGAACGATGTTGAAGATTTAATTCAAAAGGGTGTCGATGTAGTTGTTATTAATCCGACCGATTCAGATGCTGTTGCTTCAGCAGTAAGTGCGGCAAATGCAGCAAATGTTCCTGTTATTACAGTAGACCGCGTTGCGAATTCAGGTAAGGTTGTTTCTCACATTGCTTCTAACAATATCGAAGGTGGTCAAATGGCTAGTGATTACATTCGGGAATTAGTTGGCGAAGGAGCAAACGTTGCTGAGTTAGAAGGAATCCCTGGATCTTCCGCTGCTCGTGAACGTGGGAAAGGATTCCATAACGTAGCCGATAAGTCTTTAAAAGTAGTTGCAAAACAAGCGGCTGATTTTGATAGAGCGAAAGGATTATCTGTTATGGAAAACATTTTGCAAGCAAATAGCGATATTAAAGCCGTGTTTGCTCATAACGATGAGATGGCATTAGGTGCACTTGAAGCATTGAAGTCTGCTGGAAAAACAGATGTAGTAGTTGTTGGATTTGATGCAACAGAAGATGCTGTGAAAGCGGTTAACGATGGGCGTATGGCTGCAACAGTCGCTCAAAAACCAGAATTAATCGGAGAGAAGGCGATGCAAACAGCAAAAGAGATAACACAAGGTAAAAAAGTGGACAAATCTATTCCGATTGAATTAGAGCTTATTAAGAAAAAAAATAAATATAAAATGAAAATTAGGAAGGAAGAATAACAAATGAAATTCTTTATTGATACAGCAAACATTAACGAAATTAAAGAGGCAAATGCATTAGGCGTATTAGCTGGAGTAACGACAAATCCATCACTTGTAGCAAAAGAAGGCGTAGATTTCCACGAACGCATTCGTGAAATTTGCAACGTTGTAGAAGGACCTGTAAGTGCAGAAGTAATTAGCTTAGAAGCTGATAAAATGATTGAAGAAGGAAAAGAACTAGCGAAGATTGCTCCAAACGTTGTTGTAAAAGTTCCAATGACAACAGAAGGTTTAAAAGCAGTAAAAGCGTTCTCTGATTTAGGAATTCGTACAAACGTTACATTAGTATTCTCAGCAGTTCAAGCATTACTTGCAGCTCGTGATGGTGCAACATACGTTTCACCATTCTTAGGTCGCTTAGACGATATCGGTCATAACGGTATGGACTTAATTCGTCAAATCGCAGAAATCTTTGCAATTCATGGCATCGAAACAGAAATCATTGCAGCATCTGTACGTCACAGTGTTCACGTAACTGACGCAGCATTAAACGGTGCACATATTGCAACAATCCCAGCAAACGTAATTGCTTCATTAGTGAAGCACCCATTAACAGATCAAGGAATTGAGAAATTTTTAGCTGATTGGGAAAAAACACAAGAGAAATAATAGAAAAGCAAGAATCCTAGTTTAATTGACTAGGATTCTTTTTTTTATTTAAAAGAATTTTCATGCAATTTTGCATATTGTCTTTTAAATTTGTTATATAAGATATTTAATATATATCACATAACTCTTTATTTTTCATATTTCGACATAAAGTGAAACTTTAATCAGTGGGGGCTTTGTTCATCCCCACACTGATTATTAATTGAACCAAGGGATAAAAAGATAGAGGGTCTGACCAGAAAACTGGAGGGCATGATTCTATAACAAAAAGCTTAATGTTTATAGAATTATGTCTTTTTATATAGGGAGGGTAGTAAACAGAGATTTCGACAAAAATGCACCAATTTATCTGAATTTTAAGTTTTATAAAAGGGGAGAAATGGAATGAGAAGAAAAGCACCATTTAAAGTGTTGTCATCATTAGCAATTGCGGCAATTATCGGATGTACATCTGTAATGAGTGCTCCGTTAGCATATGCAGAAACGGCAGCAAAAGAGAAAGATAATGTATCTACAACACCAATTGATTACAATTTAATTCAAGAAGATCGTTTAGCGGAAGCACTGAAAGAAAGAGGAACAATTAATCCAGCATCTTCTAAAGAAGAGACGAAAAAAGCTGTTGAGCAATATATTGAAAAGAAACAAGGAGATCAGGCGAATAAAGAAATTCTTCCAGATGCTCACTCACAAGAAACGTCTGATTTCACAAAAAAAGTAAAAGAGAAAAAGATGGAAGAAAAGGAAAATGTAAAAAAGGCTGAAAAAAATGTTAGCCTTGAGCAAAAGCCAGAACCAAATAAAAAGCAATTGAATGAGCAAGTTCCAACTTCAAAAGCAAAGCAAGCTCCATATAATGGATCTGTTCGATCGGATAAAGTATTAGTGCTACTCGTTGAATTTAGTGATTATAAACATAATAATATTGATCAAACACCAGGTTATATGTATTCGCAAGACTTTAGTAGAGAACATTATCAAAAGATGTTGTTCGGTAATGAGCCTTATACTTTATTTGATGGTTCAAAAGTAAAAACGTTTAAACAATACTATGAAGAGCAGTCTGGTGGTAGTTATACGACAGATGGATATGTAACGGAGTGGCTAACTGTTCCAGGAAAAGCATCTGATTATGGAGCTGATGGTAGCAGTGGTCACGATAATAAAGGTCCGAAAGGTGCACGTGATTTAGTGAAAGAAGCTTTGCATGCAGCTGCTGAGAAAGGACTAGATTTATCCCAGTTTGATCAATTTGATAGATATGATACAAACGGGGACGGGAATCAAAATGAACCTGACGGTGTAATTGATCATTTAATGGTAATCCATGCTGGTGTTGGTCAAGAAGCTGGTGGCGGTAAATTAGGTGATGATGCGATCTGGTCACATCGTTCAAAATTAGCAGTAGATCCAGTAGCGATTGAAGGTACGAAATCAAAGGTAGATTACTTTGGTGGTAAAGTCGCAGCACATGATTACACAATTGAACCGGAAGATGGAGCTGTAGGTGTGTTTGCACATGAATTTGGACATGATCTTGGATTACCAGATGAATATGACACGAAATATACTGGAAATGGTTCACCAGTCGAAGCTTGGTCATTAATGAGTGGAGGTAGTTGGACAGGGAAAATCGCAGGAACAGAGCCGACTAGTTTTTCACCACAAAATAAAGACTTTTTACAAAAGAATATGGGTGGCAACTGGGCAAAAATATTAGAAGTAGATTACGATAAAATTAAGAGTGGTGTGGGAGTTCCTACCTATATTGATCAAAGTGTTACGAAATCAAACCGTCCAGGCGTTGTACGTGTTAACTTACCAGGTAAAAGTGTTGAAACGATTAAACCGGAGTTTGGAAAGCATGCATATTATAGTACAAGAGGCGATGATATGCATACAACGTTAGAGACACCATTCTTTAATTTAACAAAGGGAACAAATGCAAAATTCGATTATAAAGCAAATTATGAGTTAGAAGCAGAGTGCGATTTCGTCGAAGTACATGCAGTAACAGAAGATGGAATGAAGACGTTAATTGATAGACTTGGAGAAAAAGTAGTCCAAGGAGATAAAGATACAACAGATGGGAAATGGATTGATAAATCATATGATTTAAGTCAATTTAAAGGCAAAAAAGTGAAACTACAATTCGACTATATTACAGATCCGGCTGTAACATATAAAGGTTTTGCGATGGATAGTGTAAATGTAACTGTTGATGGACAAGTTGTATTTTCTGATGATGCAGAAGGACAGTCTAAAATGAATTTAAATGGTTTTGTTGTTTCTGATGGGACAGAGAAGAAAGCTCATTACTACTACTTAGAATGGAGAAACTATGCGGGATCAGATAATGGATTAAAAGCAGGAAAAGGTCCAGTGTACAATACAGGTCTTGTCGTTTGGTATGCAGATGATAGCTTTAAAGATAACTGGGTTGGGATGCATCCAGGTGAAGGATTCCTTGGTGTTGTTGACTCTCATCCAGAAGCGCTAGTTGGTAATTTAAACGGGAAACCAGCATACGGTAATACGGGCATGCAAATTGCAGATGCTGCATTTTCATTTGATAAAACACCAGCATGGAGTGTAAATTCATTAACACGTGGTCAGTTTAACTATTCTGGATTACAAGGTGTTACAACTTTTGATGATTCAAAAGTATATAGTAACAAGCAAATTGCAGACGCAGGAAGAAAAGTTCCAAACCTTGGACTTAAATTCCAAGTTGTTGGACAGGCAGAAGATAAATCGGCAGGCGCTGTTTGGATTAAACGCTAATAACATAAAAGCACATTCTTCATATGAAGAGTGTGCTTTTTAATTTGTACAGTAAGTTATTATTTTAGCTTATGTAATACAAGTCTCTGTTCATATGTAGTGTATCAAATTATGTGGGGAAAGGAAATATTTCCGAGGAAATTGTCGAAGTATCGTCGGTATTTATACACCTTTTTTGTAAAAGAAGAAATGTAGTATTGCCTTTACAGTTTAATTTATTTACATTGTTACTTGGTTACACACAAAAGTAATATATTCGGCAGTAAAAGAGCGCTATTGGATAGTGCTCTTTTTGTAGATAGAAAGGAGTTGAGTTAAATGAAAGAAATAATTGAATGTCCACAGTGTGAAGGAGAGATTACTGCGCAACATATTATTGATCTCCCGCATCCTTTTTCATTCAGATGTCCACACTGCAAGGTGAAGTTAAAAGAAATGAGAATCACACCGTGCTTAATATTAGCAGCAATTTGTATCATTCCACTGTTTATTATAATTGGAGAGAGTATTAAGGAATTACTAGTAAAATATTTTTCTATTATAGATGATGTACCAACTGTACTTATTTTCTTCTTATTTTGTTATCCATTGTATTATTTCCATGAAAAATATAATGCTATATTGTTTATTAAATACGGCTTATTGAAAGTTAAAAGTTGAATTGAATAGGAGATTATCATAATGCTTTGGAAAATATATTTAGTTATTGTAGCAATGTTAGCTATTATTTCGTTAGTAAGGGGCATGTTTCAAACACCAATTCAAAAGTTTGACTTTGTAGTTTCTATTATTACGTGGATAGGGCTCTTTGGTTTTGTATTTGATATACAAATATTAACCTCAATTGTTTGGAAATGTATTTTCTTGTTTAGCATCATTTGGACTTTAACTGCAGTTTTTGTTTTTCGTTTATATGAGGAGCGAGATGAGCCGTTACCTTTTATATTTAAAGTAATTGGAATTATTCCAACGCTTCCATTATATTACGGATTATATCAATATGCATTTTAAAAAAGACAACGATGGATTATCCCATCATTGTCTTTTTTACTTTGCTTCTTACATAAATCATCCCAGCAAATGTTAATAAAAATGCTGTCCCGATAATGAAGCTGATGCTAGGTGATGCTCCGATTGCGCCGACTGTAAAGGAGCCAGCAACAACTCCTAATGAGAAGAAGGCATAAAATAATCCGAATGCCTTTCCGCGATTATCGTCTGTAGTATTTTCAACGAGTAAAGCGTTAATAGAGGGGAAGAGGATTGCGAATCCAATTCCATAAATCATCATTACGATAAAGAGCATACCTTTTGTAGCAAATAATCCGAGTAAAGATAATGCGAATGCCATAACTGCAATTCCGATTAGCATTAGTTTCGAACGATTAAATCGATCGTAAATACGATTTGTTGGAAGCAAGAAGAAGAGGATAGCAGTTATACCAAATACACTTAACATCATGCCTGTTGTGGATGCTTTAAGCGCTAATGCCTCAACTTTTACTGGTAACATATAAGTGACAATTCCTTGTGAAAACATTAATGTGAAAGCACCAATATATGCTTGTAATAACGGTTCTGATTTTAAAAGTTCAACCATATCTTCTTTGTTCATCATTTGCGTTCTTGATGTATCTTTTCTTGATACGTTATTTGGTAAGAAGAATAGAGATACGATCGTACCAAGAGCCATTAAAATAGAAATAGTAATGAAGACCCATTCTACGCCAGTTGTTGCTTTCATAATACCGCTGAAAGCCGGTCCTACGATTGCGGCTGTTCCAACAGCAGCACCAGATAGAGCCATTGCTTTTCCTTGTCTTTTTGCATTTGTTTGTTTTGATAAAAATGTAAAGGCAGCAGGAATTAAAAAGCCATCACTAAATCCATGCATAAAGCGAACAACTAATAGTTGTTCACCACTTTGAACAACGGTGTATAACAAGACTATGAAACTCGTAATTCCCATGCTTATATAAAGGATTTTTTTTGCACCAAATTTATCGACAGCTGCTCCAGCAATAATATTACCGATCATATTAGCGAATGAGTACATACCGACAACTAGCCCGATAATAAGAGGGGTTCCTCCAAGGCTTTGAGCGAAAGTACTCATAATAGGTAATTGTGAAAATGTATCTAAAAATGCCACGATAACGATAAAGTAAATAAAATATTTCAAGCGATATTCACCTCTCCTATGCTATTATGGCACAATGCTAATTTCACCTGCAATGAAATTGAATTAACAGATGTGGAAAAAAGTACAAAGTGACAAAATATTGAACATTATTTGTAAAAAATTAGTAGAGATGCGGTTGTTTTTTTGAAATATATGGATAGAAGTATTATAATAGAATTGTAAACTTCACCAGGTTAAGTATATACATAGAGAGGGATGTATAAAATGAAAGCACTACTTTGGCATAATCAACGTGATGTACGAGTAGAAGAAGTACCAGAACCAACAGTAAAACCAGGAACAGTGAAAATCAAAGTTAAATGGTGTGGTATTTGTGGGACAGACTTGCATGAATATTTAGCAGGGCCTATTTTTATTCCAACAGAAGAACATCCATTAACACATGTGAAAGCACCTGTTATTTTAGGTCATGAGTTTAGTGGTGAGATAATAGAGATTGGTGAAGGAGTTACATCTCATAAAGTGGGAGACCGCGTTGTTGTAGAACCAATTTATTCTTGTGGTAAATGTGAAGCTTGTAAACATGGACATTACAATGTTTGTGAACAACTTGTTTTCCACGGTCTTGGCGGAGAAGGCGGCGGTTTCTCTGAATATACAGTAGTACCAGAAGATATGGTTCATCACATTCCAGATGAAATGACGTATGAACAAGGTGCGCTTGTAGAACCAGCAGCAGTAGCAGTTCATGCAGTACGTCAAAGTAAATTAAAAGAAGGGGAAGCTGTAGCAGTATTTGGTTGCGGTCCAATTGGACTTCTTGTTATCCAAGCAGCTAAAGCAGCAGGAGCAACTCTTGTTATTGCAGTTGAACTTTCTAAAGAACGTCAAGAGTTAGCGAAATTAGCAGGTGCGGATTATGTATTAAATCCAGCAACTCAAGATGTGTTAGCTGAAATTCGTAACTTAACAAATGGTTTAGGTGTAAATGTTAGCTTTGAAGTAACAGGTGTTGAAGTTGTACTACGTCAAGCGATTGAAAGTACAAGCTTCGAAGGACAAACTGTAATTGTTAGTGTATGGGAAAAAGACGCAACAATTACTCCAAATAACTTAGTATTAAAAGAAAAAGAAGTTATTGGTATTTTAGGATACCGTCACATCTTCCCAGCTGTTATTAAATTAATTAGCTCTGGTCAAATTCAAGCAGAGAAATTAATTACGAAAAAAATTACAGTCGATCAAGTTGTTGAAGAAGGATTTGAAGCACTTGTAAAAGATAAAACACAAGTGAAAATTCTTGTTTCACCTAAATAAGATAGAATCGAATAGAGTAGCCCTTTTCTAGAAATAGAAGAGGGCTACTTTTTTTCTATACTGAAAGGTGATAGACTTTCCTTTGACTAAATGTATTTTTGTTTGGAAGGGAGAATCTAATGCTTTCATTTTTGTTAACTTTAAAGCGAATGTTAAGAGCCTGTTTACGAGCGTGGAAAGATAAAGAATTTCAAGTATTATTCGTATTAACAATTTTGACTTTAATATCGGGTACGATTTTTTATAGTACAGTTGAAGAATTACGTCCTATTGACGCTTTATATTTTAGTGTGGTCACGTTGACGACTGTCGGTGATGGGAATTTTAGTCCGCAAACTGATTTCGGAAAGATATTTACAATCTTATACATATTTATTGGGATTGGATTAGTGTTTGGATTTATTCATAAGTTAGTGGTCATCTCCCTGTCAAGTAGACAGTAATAAAAAGAGTATTATGCCACGGCCTTTTCCCGATATTCTATCGGGGAAAGGCCGTGAAGTTTTTCTTGGAATCTTTCTGTATTATAAAATTGAATATATTCTTGAATTGCTCGGTAGGCCATTTCATATGTCGTTAGGAAACTATTCATCTTCAACTCCTGAAGATGGTGGCGTTGCGATTGTGAGCAAATGGCCAATCGCTGAAAAGATTCAATATGTATTTGCAAAAGGATGCGGGCCAGATAATTTATCGAATAAAGGATTTGTATACACGAAAATTAAGAAAAATGATCGCTTTGTTCATGTAATTGGTACGCATTTGCAAGCGGAAGATAGTATGTGCGGAAAAACTTCACCTGCATCTGTACGTACAGACCAATTAAAAGAAATTCAAGACTTTATTAAAAATAAAAATATACCAAATAATGAGTATGTGTTAATTGGTGGTGATATGAACGTAAATAAAATAAATGCAGAGAACAAGAATGACTCAGAGTATGCATCTATGTTTAAAACATTGAACGCTTCTGTACCATCTTATACTGGACATACAGCGACTTGGGACGCAACGACAAACAGTATTGCAAAATATAATTTCCCTGATAGTCCTGCTGAGTATTTAGATTATATTATTGCAAGTAAAGACCATGCGAACCCATCGTATATAGAGAATAAGGTGTTACAGCCGCAATCTCCACAATGGACTGTTACATCATGGTTCCAAAAATATACGTATAATGATTACTCTGATCATTATCCAGTAGAGGCGACTATTTCTATGAAGTAGTTTCAAAAAGTTTCTTCGTAAAGAAGAAACTTTTTTTATTTGCAAACAGGAAAATCACACTTTCTTTCCAATATGTATAAGACATATTGAGAAGAGGAGAGAAAAATGTGGATCGAGGAATTTTTAAAGAAGTTCCATTACCGTGTGCATTTTTGGATGAAGTGGCTTTAGATAGAAATATTCAATCGATTATAGAGTTAAGTGGAAATAAAAAGATTCGTATAGCGAGTAAATCGTTACGCTCTGTTCCGATTATGCAAAAGATACTATCTACAAATAATCGATTTCAAGGTATTATGTGCTTTTCACCTAGAGAGATTTTATTTTTAATAGAACAAGGATTTAATGATTTATTGCTTGGATATCCTGCTTACGATGAAAGAGCTCTGTATGAAATTAGTTTGTTAACAAAGAAAGGTTTCATTATAACTTGTATGGTGGATTGTGAAGAGCATATTGTGTATTTAGAAAACATTGCTGAGCAATCTAAAGGATGTTTTCGTGTTTGTTTGGATATTGATATGAGTAGTCGCTTCTTTCAATTTCATTTTGGTGTACAAAGGTCCCCAGTAAAAAATGTGCAGGATGCGTTGAAAGTAGTAGAAAAGGTGAGAAGGTCATCATATTTAATGTTAGATGGTGTAATGGGATATGAAGCTCAAATTGCCGGGGTGGGCGATTATATACCGAATCAATGGTTGAAAAGTAAAGTGATTTCGTATTTAAAGCAGAAATCAGTGCTAGAAGTTAAAGAAAGAAGAGAACATATTGTAAAAGCAATACAAAACATTGGTGTTGAGCTAAGGTTTGTAAATGGAGGCGGAACAGGAAGCATAAAAACAACCGAGAAAGATAATTCAGTTTCAGAGATTACAATAGGTTCTGCTTTTTATTCTCCGAAGCTGTTTGATTATTATAAAGAGGTGAAATTTCATCCAGCGGTCGGATTTGCCTTACCAGTTGTGCGTAAACCAGTCCCGTTTATTTACACTTGCCTAGGTGGTGGATATATTGCTTCAGGAGCAGTTGGAAAAGATAAAGAGCCTGAAGTTTGGAGACCGAAGGGTGCAAAATTATTAGCTTTAGAAGGTGCTGGCGAGGTACAAACGCCAATTTTTTATAACGGCGAGGAACGAGTGGATATAGGAGAGACCATTTTGTTTCGTCATAGTAAGGCTGGTGAATTATGTGAACGCTTTCCTTTTTTGTATCGTGTTAAAAAAGGAGAGATTGTCGGGGAGTATTCAACATATCGGGGGGATGGCCAATGCTTTCTATAAAGGGACAAAAGTGGAGAAATTGGACAGGGAATGTAGAAGGAACGCCGCATTATACGATGTATCCAGAAAGTATACAAGATGTAGTAGAAGTTGTGGGGCTTGCGCGAAAAAAGGGAAAGAAAATTCGTGTTGTCGGTTCAGGACACTCGTTTACCCCCCTTGTGCAAACGGAAGAAGTTTTAGTTTCTTTAGATGAATTGAAGGGTATTGTGAATATTGATGCAGAGAAGATGGTTGCTGAAGTATGGGCAGGAACAAAGTTATATGATTTAGGGAAGTTACTTGAGGAAAAAGGTTATGCGCAAGAAAATTTAGGGGATATTGATTCGCAATCTATTGCAGGAGCGATTAGTACGGGGACTCATGGAACGGGTATTACCTTTGGGAGTTTATCAACACAAGTTATAGAGATTACGGCAGTTCTATCTAATGGTGAGAGTATAGTTTGTTCGGAAGCTGAGAACGTAGAATATTGGAGAGCGTTTCAGTTGTCACTTGGAATGTTAGGTATCATTGTAAAGATAAAATTGAAGGTTATTCCAGCGTATTCACTCGTTTATGAAAGTGAAAAACAGTCATTATCCACTGTAATGAACAAACTAGAAGAATATAAGAAGCATCGTCATTTTGAATTTTTCGTTTTTCCTTATTCTGATGAAGTACAAGTGAAACTTACGAACGAAACAACGAATAAAGGCAGTGATTTGAAATGGCATAAACTAAAGGTAGAGTTACTTGAAAATAGGATGTTCTCTTTACTATCTAAAGGATGTAAATGGTTTCCTTCTATAAGTAAAGGAGTGAGTCGATTATCAGCTAAAGCTGTACCAAACACAAAAATAATTGGCCCGAGCTATGAAGTATTTGCTACATCACGTACGGTGCCATTTTATGAAATGGAGTATAGCATTCCTTCAAAGTATATGAGGACGGTTGTAGAAGAAATCTCAAATCTTATTGAAAAGAAAAAGTATAAGGTGCACTTCCCAATCGAATGCCGCTATGTGAAAGGGGATGATATATGGCTTAGTCCGGCCTATGGAAGAGATTCAGCATATATCGCTGTTCATATGTATAAAGGTATGAAATATGCTGCTTACTTTGGCGAAGTGGAAAAGATTTTTCTGAAGTATGAAGGGCGTCCACATTGGGGGAAAATGCATACATTATCGTATGAGCAATTACAATATATATATCCAGAGTTTCATTCGTTTTTACAGGTGAGGAAATCTCTAGATGAACTTGGAATGTTTTTTAATCCTTATGCGGAGAAGTTATTTATCCCGCTATTTGTCAGGCAGTAAGACCCCTACGTCAAAATTCAGTGGAAGCAAAGAAGTTAGGTGAGGGCTAATTAAAGTTTCACATTATGTATATGAAAAAGCTGACAAATAATTATTTGTCAGCTTTTTTTAGTGTAATTGCATTTCTTGTATGACTAATATGTTCATAAAATAGTAGTTTATCACGGCTAAATACATGTAGTAAAACATGAATAATAAATAGGCCGTTAATGATGAATAGGAATAATAATGTAACGAGTAATACTAAAGGCTCTGTGTGATTTAAAATAGAGCTACTAGAAAGAATATAATTGATTCCACCTAACGCAAAATAAAATATACCGTAGCGAATAAATAGTTCTTTTAATGTAATACGATTTGATTTTCCTTTCACGTGAATGCGAAGCAATGCTTTCCCAATTGTTTTTCCGTTAGTAAAGTATGGAATAATAATAAAGTAAATAAGGATTGAACACGTAATGAAAATGAGTTCATACATATTGGTGTAAGATTGCATATTAGAAACGAAGAAAGAATTTCCTTTGTTTTTAACGACAGGTACGACGATAGATAAGAAAATCCAATCAATTTGCATCGCGATAAGGCGACGAATGAATCCGACTGGTTTCGTTTCCAAATCAATATGACTATCTAACTCGTTTGTCTTCGGAAGGAAGTACGTAAATATTGGTGCAATGATAAAACCAATTACGCCACCTAATGTATTTAAAAACAAATCATCGATATCAAATAATCGGTATGCACAATTGTATATACTGTATAATCCAGTCACTTGTGTTAGCTCGAAAAATAGTGAAAGGAAAAAGGAAATGCAAATTGTTTGTAAGAAACTACGTCGGAAATAATAACGTAAGTAAATACCGAATGGAACAGTTAATAGAACGTTAAAGGCAACTTGTAAAAACGCAGACTCTTTTAATAAGTAGAAATAAGTAGCTGGTTTCGTTAAAACTGCCGATGTATGACTACTAATCTCTTGTATGAAATAAAATGGTGCGAGTTGCATGTGTTGTGTATTAGCCGGTTGTAGGCTACAAGTATCAAACGTTTGTGGCAACGGCAAAATAACAAGAAAATAGGCATTTAATAAGTAAAGTAATAATGAGTATAAAATAAATGAGCGCCATTTATTTAAATAACCGTATTTTCGATAATTAAATATTAAAAAAGGGATTAAAAGAAACATTGCTAAAAAAGGAAATAAAATAAAGGCTGTTTTCACTGGAAATAAATATGCAGTCAAAGTAAAACTCCTTTCAATAAAAATTCGTTTATCATTATAGCGCTAAAAATATTTAAATACAAAGTTAAAACCTTTCGAAATAGAAAAAATTACTAATTTGATAGGAATTAAGTTATAATAAATTAATATAAGGATATTGTGATTTCATAAGTTGAGAGAGGGTACAAGAGATGCGATATGAACTTTTTTCTGTAAGTGGGGATCATATTACGACTTTTGAAAGTGCATGGCGTTTTCAGGAGGGAGAACAGATTTTTGTTCATGATGATCAAACAAAACGAAACTTTATTATTATTCGGCTGACGCATGATGTATTTCAACAAAATAAACATGTTATTCGTTTGTATTGTCAAGAGAAGAAAGTGTATGCATAAGAGAAGCCCTCTTACAGTATGAAAAGTAAGAGGGTCCTTATCTCGTTATTTGTGAATAGCCCAATTGATGAGGGTGATTAAAGTTTCACTTTATCATTTTGCCCCTCGTAAGGAATAAAAAGAGAAGGATTAATGCACATAGGTAGCATTTGATTTGGAAGAAAGGATATAGCCTTGTATTTTGTGCTTCAAAGTTTCATTGCCTTCTTTTTGAGAAAGCCATGTATGGTAATCTTGTTGTGTTTTCCATAACATACGAATCATATACTCTGCCTTATCATTTGTACGATGAACAGGTGAAAACTCTATGTTAATACAACCGTTCGTTCCGGGGGAAGGATAATTTTGTTTAAGCCCATAAAGTAGCTCATTTTCATATTCGTACTTAATGTGAATGAGTTTAGTAACTATAAACATATAAACACCTCTTTTACGATAATAGTAGGAAAGATAGAATTACTGTAATAGTGAACTCGATAAATATTATAACATTCTGAAAATTATAAGTGAATAATAGGTTTTAACTTAATAAAGGTATAAAAAAGCGAGTCATTCTATTACACTAGATGACTCGCTTTTAATTTGTAAGTTTTACTTTATAAGAAAATAAGAGTAAGTACACCTACGATAATACAATAGAAAGAGAAATATTTTAAATTTCCTTTTGCCATAATGTTCATAAACCATTTTAGTGAAATATACGTCATGATAAATGTTGCGATGAATGCAACGACATATGGTACGAATAATGTGTCTAGATTTGGGTCATTTGCAATGTCTGTAATGCTTAACAATAAGCCACCTAAGCTAACAGGAATGTATAGTAAGAATGAGAAGCGAAGAGCTGTTTCTTGCTTCATACCAAGTAACATTGCTGCTACGATTGTGGCACCAGATCGGCTTATTCCGGGAATCAGTGCACAAGCTTGTGCTAATCCGACGATGATTGCATCTTTCATAGAAAGGTCGCCATCATTTTTACGACCGCGTAAATTTCTAATAATCCAAAGGCCGACAGCAGTAATAAGAAGGGAAATCCCAACCATCTTCACACCTTTTAAGTACTGATCGATGTAATCTTTAAATAAAACACCAATAACACCTGCTGGAATGGTTGCAATAACAAGATAAATAATAAAGAAGAAATCTGATTTTGCGTCTTCTGCTCTTGTAAATATATAAGAGAGACCATTCTTCGTTAGACGAATTAAATCATTTCTATAAATAAGTAATACAGCTAATAATGAAGCTGAATTAACAAGTAGTTCGAAGCTAAACTCTTCTATTTTTAGTCCTAGCAAATGTTGTGCTAAAACGAGATGACCACTTGAAGAAATCGGAATTGGTTCTGTTAGTCCTTGGAACAGACCGAGAATTAAATATTTTAAAACGTAGTAAAATTGTTCCATAATAACCTCCTTGTTTATTAGTTGAAAGAAACAACTTTTCCATTATAACAAAGATATGGATGAATATTGAAAAGAAATAAATATTCAAAATAAAATAAAAATCCCTTATAGCAGTATAAGGGATTCTTAATTTTAATTAAGAAGTCACTGTTCCTTGAAGACTTTTAGACAATTGAACATCGACTTTTTCAGCATCATGAATATGATTCATAATAGTAGTATTTAATTTTTGGAACATTTGTTGTGTGTTAGCGAATTCTCGTAATATGTCATTATTACAAGACTTTTGGTTTTCGATAGCCTTAATAACATTTGTAGCACCATTTTGTAACGTTTGAATCATAACTAAAATATTTTCAATTCTAGCATTTGTATCGGCGCTCATTTCTACACCTTCATCGACTAAATGTAAATTATCTTTTGTGTTATCATATGCTTTTTCAATTTCTTCTTGTATTTTTTTCGTTAAGTTGCCGATGTTTTTTGTACTTTCTGCTGTACTTTCCGCTAGTTTTCTTACTTCATTGGCAACGACGGCGAATCCCTTACCATGCTCTCCAGCACGCGCGGCTTCAATACTCGCATTTAAAGCAAGTAAATTTGTTTGTGCTGCAATGTTTTGAATGACTTCTACAATTTGCTCGATTTCCTTTGAGCGTTCGCTTAGATGATTCATACTATTAGACGTGCGTTGAGATTGTTCACCTAATTTATTAATTACAATAAGTAAGCGGTGAACGGATTCTTTTCCTTCATTAGAGCAGTCAATAATTTCTGCAATAGACTGAATTAAGCTTTGTTCCTTTTGTAACATTTCATTATTTAACTCATTGGAATGTGTCGTACGTGTTGAAACATTTTCGAAACATGAACTTAATTGTTGAACTAAATTTTGAAGTGTATTATGTTGGTTATTTACAAGTTGATGCTCTTGGATAACGCTTTGTACACGATCGTGGATAGTAGAAATAGTCTCTTGCTTTTCGATATCTTTTTGTTTTAATTCTGCTTCTAATTCTTGTATACGCTCTTCTAATTGAGCAATTGTATGTTGGAGTGATTTTTTTTGAGTAAACATGTATTTATTTCAACCGCCTTCGAAAGTTATATTTTCTCTATATTTGGATTTTAGCATCTTTTGTATTTTTTAAATATAGGAATTGTTAAATATTTAAGAATCTATTACATTTTATTCATAATTCTCTTTTTTTCGTCACGAAAAATAAACTGTATTTAATCGTTTTGTAAACAAACTGTAAAATAAATCATGTATAACTGTATAAGAAGGGAGTCGGATTATGAACTATTTTAAGCGAATCAGCTGTCTAGTATTAGCAGGAATTATCGGTCTTTCTAGTACAGTCGCTGTTAAAGCAGAGTCAAACGACGAGAAACTTAACAACATGCAACAGCAATTGCAACAAAACGATGCAGAAATGCAAAAGAAAGAGCAAGAGAAGCAAGCTGTTAGTAAAGAAATTAAAGGTATCGAAAACGAACTACATAATTTAAATAATACAATTGCAAAAAATAAAGAGGATCAAGCTGCTATTCAACGTAAAATCGATGAAACACATAAGCAGATTGAGCAAAAAAAGCAAGAAATTGTCGTTTTGGAGGATAAAGTCCTTGCTCGTAAAGATATTATGAGAAAACGTATGGTTTCTGTTCAAAACAGTTCAAATACAAGTTTAGTAGTAGAAGTTGTAGTAGAGTCAAAAAACTTTGCAGACTTCTTACAACGTATGAACGCAGTTTCTACTATTCTAGAAGCTGATAAAGAAATTTTACGTCTACAAGAACAAGATCTTCGTCAAATTGAAGAAGATAAGAAAACAATTGACGAAAAAGAAGCATCTTTAGTAGTAGACAAACAAAAATTAGCAAAAGCGCAAGCTGAACTGCAAGATAACTTGAAGAAGCGTCAAGATAACTTACAAACAGTTCAAGCTAAATATAATGAAGTTGCAAGTCAACTTAATTTAGCAGCGGAAGAAAAAGCTAAAATTGAATCAAATATGAAGACAGTACAAGAAACAATTGCTCGTGAGCAAGAAGCAGCAAGAATCGCAGCGGAAGAGCGTGCAAAAGCAGAAGCGGCTGCAAAAGCAGAGCAAGAAGCTTTAGCGAAAGCACAAGCAGAAATTGCTGAAAAGCAAAAGCAGGAAAAAGCTAGTAAACCAGCTGAACCTGTAGCAAAAAATACAGAAACACAGCCTAAGCCTGATACGAAACCAACTCAAGGTGGAAAAGAATTTTACGTAACAGCAACCGCTTATACAGCTGACCCATCTGAAAATGGCTATAAACCGGGTGAAACTGTAAAATCTAAGTTAGGACATAATTTAACTGCAAATCCAAACATGAAATTAATTGCTGTAGATCCATCTGTTATCCCATTAGGTTCTACTGTATATGTAGAAGGATATGGAACAGCAATTGCTGGAGATACTGGTAGTGCAATAAAAGGGCATATCATTGATTTATTAATGCCAAATTCAGCTCAAGCTAATGACTGGGGTAGAAGAACAGTTAAAGTTAAAATTTTAAATTAATATGTAATCCAACTTTACAATACGTAGAGTTGGATTTTTTTATAATAATAATGTTAAGTTGAGTTTACATTTTGTTAAGGATAGCATACAATAATGGTGAGAGGTGGTAAATTTGACCATTTTAAACAGAGTAAAAGAATTAAGAGCTCGTTTTAACTTTACGCAAAGCGTATTAGCAGAAAAGGTTGGAGTAACGAGACAAACAATTGCAGCAATTGAAAAAGGGGATTACGTTCCTTCGTTGTTATTGGCACTTACGATTTGTGATGTGTTTCAGTTAAAGATGGAAGATGTGTTTGTTTTAAATAAGGAGGGGGAAAAGGATGAATAGAATTGTTTTTTCTTATATTATAAATGTACTCTATACTGCACTAGCATGTTGGACATTTGTTGAATTTTATAGTGTTATTACAGAGTTAGCAGATATAATTAAAAACGAGAAATTCCCGTTTGAAGTATGGTTTAATGGAGTACCATTCATTTTATTATTTATTGGAGCAATTATAGTTACAATTTTTTATCGAATTCAAAAGAAAAAATATAAGAATTTATCTTTTTGGATGTATCCATTATTATTTCCACTAGAAGATGAACGTGAAAAAGCGATTACGGATAAAGCTTGTAGAACAACATTTGTATCGTTATGGTTTGTGTTACCTTGTGCAGTTGGATTTTTAACTTTTTCGCCTATTATTAATGAATATCTTCCTGGATACCCATTATATATTCTATTTTCTATTTTCTTTATTCAAATGACAGTATTTCACGTATCACTATACAGAAATAAATTAGCTTAAAAAGAAACCTTCTTGCACCGGCAAGAAGGTTTCTTTTCAGCTAATACTTGTACATATGACGATATTATTTTATCATTTTATATAGAGTAAGATTTTGTAAGGGAAAGGAACTGTGTATGAATAAGCAAAGAATTTATAGTATAGTAGCAATTCTGCTATTTGTTGTAGGTGGCGTGTTAATTGGAAAGCCATTTTATGATGGATATCAGGCTGAAAAGAAACAGACTGAAAATGTGCAGGCTGTTCAAAAGATGGATTATGAAAAGCATGAGACGGAATTTGTAGATGCTTCCAAAATTAATCAACCAGACTTGGCGGAAGTAGCGAATGCATCATTAGATAAGAAACAAGTAATTGGTCGTATTTCGATTCCAAGTGTTTCAGTAGAACTGCCTGTTTTAAAAGCTTCTACTGAAAAAAACTTATTATCAGGTGCAGCGACAGTAAAAGAGAATCAAGTTATGGGAAAAGGAAATTACGCATTAGCAGGACATAATATGTCTAAAAAAGGTGTTTTATTTAGTGATATAGCTTCTTTGAAAAAAGGCGATAAAATTTATTTGTATGACAATGAAAATGAATATGAGTATGCGGTTACTGGTGTATCTGAAGTGACTCCTGATAAGTGGGAAGTTGTAGAGGATCATGGGAAAGATGAGATAACGCTTATTACATGTGTATCTGTAAAGGATAATTCTAAGCGTTATGTTGTTGCTGGTGATTTAGTAGGAACGAAGGCGAAGAAGTAAAAAAGAAGGTGAACTCTTTAAAGAGTTCACCTTCTTTTTTACTAATGTTGAGAAATAATAGAATATTTCGGTTCGTATTTAAGTATTCTTCTATTTATGTATAATAAAGTAAGAATTCCATATTTTGGGAGGGACAAGAGTGAGACAACAGGTGAAGAAACTTCTTTTAACAACGAGTATAGCGTTATTGGTAGCTCCAATTTCAGCTTATGCGCATCCAGGGCGTACAGATGCTAATGGCGGACATACGTGTCGTACAAATTGTGAGAAGTGGGGATTACAGTACGGGGAATATCATTATCACAATAAACCAGCTTCTAGTAGTGGCGCAACGAGCCCAGCTCCTAGTCAGAATAATAATAGTGCTGTAGAAGCTGAGAGACAAGCAGAAGCACAGCGCAATACTGAGGCTGAAAAACAACGTGCTGCAGAAGCACAGCGTAAAGCTGAAGAAGAGAGACAACGTGTAGCCGAAGAACAAAGAAAAGCTGAAGAGGCACGTAAGCAAGAGGAAGCGCAGCGCCAAGCTGATATGGAAAAAGGTCAAAAGAATGGAGAAACTGATTTTAAAGCAGGAAAAAATGATGCAGAAGTGCATGTAGCTGGAAAATCTGATGCATATAAACAAGCGTTTAAAGCGACTTATGCAGCCGCATGGTCTTTAGAAGAGCAGAAGAAAACGCATTTTGAAAAAGGAAAAGAACAAGGTTTAGCACAAGAGACGATGGACGATAGTCAAGTTGCTCCAGAGTTTAAGGTAAACTTTGCAGACGGGTTCAAAGTAGGGAATAAAGAAAGAACAGAAAAAATTGAAAAGGAGCAAGCTGAATTAGGGGAAAAGACAGGGAAAGAACTAGCTGAAAAGAATCCTGAAAATAGAGAGAAAGAAGTATACGTGAAGGCATATGAAACAGCGTATGAAAAAGGCTATAAGTCTACAAAAAAGGTAGTAGAAAAGGCTGGCTATAAGTATGCATTTGAAAACTATGATTTAAAAGTTCCTGCTAAGTATGAACGAAATGAATTGTTAAAGAAGTGGTTTACTGAAGGATTTAAATCGAATAAAAAAGCAGCGGAAATTCGAGAAGAAGGGTATAAAAAAGGAGACAGCTGGTTCTCATTCTTCTATAAGAGTTTCGTACCAAGTGAATATAAAGAACATAAAGAGCTGTACGAACAAGCAATAGAAAAAGGTAAAACAGCATAAAAAAGATGAGGAGAAATTCCTCATCTTTTTTAATCCATCCATTTCACTAATTTCTTAGAAATTAATAATAAAACACAGCCTAATACAATTGCCACAGCGCCAATAACTGTGAATACTTCAGCGTATCCAAGTGAAGTTGTGAAGCTTGCAAGTTGTCCGCCTAAAATGTTGGCGATACCTGAACTTGCTAGCCATACACCCATTAATAAAGATGCTAATTTTACCGGAGCAAGCGAACTAACCATTGATAGTCCGACAGGTGATAAGAATAGCTCACCTAACGTATGGAAAAGATACGTAAAGACGATAAACAGTAAGTTTGCTTTTTCTGTAATGTTATGTTCATCACTACCTGTTTTTAATGTAGCGATAACGAGAATGATATAACCGATACCGAGTAAGATCATACCAAGTCCCATTTTAGTTGGGATTTTTAAATCACCCTGCTTGCGAGTTGCAAGTTTTGCCCATAATGCAGAAATGACTGGAGCAAGTAAAATAATAAATAATGGATTGACCGATTGGAACCAAGATGTTGGAACTTCCCATCCGAACACAGAGCGGTCTACAAATTTGTTTGTATATAATGTTAATGAGCTACCAGCTTGTTCAAAGCCAGCCCAGAAGAAGACAACGAAGCATGTTAAAATGACAATAACTGCGGTACGTTGTTTTTCTTTTTTTGTTAACGGTGTATCTCCTACTGATGGTTGTCCAGTAGCTGTTTGTAAATCGCGAGTTGGTTTCTTACCGATATTACCAAGGAAGCGATTTGATAGTGTTGTAAATAAAATTTGTCCAATGATCATTCCGATTGAAGCGGCTAAGAAACCGTAACGGAATCCGTAATGTACAACGCCATCAACTGTTGTTTTGAATAAATTTTCTGATAAAAATCCGCAAACGAGTGGAGCTAAAAATGACCCGACGTTAATACCCATATAGAAAATGGTAAATGCACTATCACGTTTTGGATCGTTCTCTTCGTATAATTCTCCAACCAGTGTAGAGATGTTCGGTTTGAAGAATCCGTTACCTATAATAATAAGCGCTAATCCGAGGTATAGACCTAATTGGTTTTGCAAGGCAAATAGTGTAAGGTTACCGATTGCCATTGTTATACCACCAATTGTGATTGCTTTTCGTCTACCTAGAAAACGGTCTGTTAAGTATCCACCAATCATTGGTGTGAAATAACAGGCTCCAGTATAAAATCCGTAAATAGAGAGTGCCCATGCGGGACTAAACCCAAGACCACCGCTTACTAAAGCTGTCGTTAAATATAATGTTAATAATCCTCGTAATCCATAGTAACTAAATCTTTCCCACATTTCTGTAAAGAAGAGTAAGTATAAACCTGGAGGATGTTTCTTTTTTCTTTGTTGTTCTCTTTCTAGTTGTATCGCTGATTCCATGTTATTTTCCTCCTGACACAAACAAAAACAAAGTTAATAGTTTTGTATATTTAATATTTTACCTTATTAACTATTATAAGTCAATAAAGGTTGATTTTTCAGAAGAAATTGGAAAAGAGGAATAGCTATAGAATGGGTGTTTCTTTTGTGATAGACTATGGACTATGTTTTCTTTGTAAGGAAGCGGGTTATTGTACTTTTTTTATATGTGAAATTGATTTCATAAAAGATGAAATTAAAGAAGGAGAAAGAAATGAAATTGTTACAGAAAAAAGAAATTTTACTTATTAGCCTTATGTTATTCTCTATGTTCTTTGGAGCAGGGAATCTTATATTTCCACCTTTCCTTGGGTATGAAGCAGGAGAACATGTTTGGATTTCATTAGTAGGGTTTATTATATCAGCAACAGGTCTTCCTATATTAGGTGTTATCTCTATTGCAAAAGCAGGAAGTTTTCAAACGTTAGCGGGTAGGGTTCATTCTTCATTTGCAATTATTTTTCCATGTATCGTGTATGTATTTATTGGACCTGGGCTTGGTATACCACGTGCGGGAAGTTTAGCTTTTGAAATGGGGCCAGGTCAGTTATTCCCTGAAGCAGGAAGCGGACTATTGTTGTTTTACACAGTTATTTTCTTTAGTATTGTTTACTGGTTAAGTTTATCTCCATCTAAATTAATGGGGTTGTTTGGAAAAGTATTGACGCCGTTATTATTATGTATGATTGCACTTATTTTTATAAAGAGTATGTTTACACCGGTAGGAGATATGAAAGAACCAATAGGGAACTATGGACAAGCTCCTATGTTTCAAGGGTTTTTAGATGGATATTTAACAATGGATGCGTTAGCTGCTTTAATCTTTGGAATTGTTATTGCAAATGCATTACGTGCAAAAGGTATTGAAGATGATAAAAGTTTAGCGAAATATATGAGTATTGCTGGCATTGTGGCAGGATTATTATTATCGATTATTTATGTCATCCTTGGATATGTGGGGGCAATTAGTGGCTCATTAGGAACATTCGATAACGGTGCGAAAGTGTTAGCGCAAGTTATGACTACATTATTTGGGGAGGGCGGAGTCGTTTTATTAGGTCTTATTTTTACTATCGCATGTTTATGTGTTTCAATTGGACTTGTTACGTCTTGTAGTCAATTTTTTGCGAGTGCATTTCCGAAAGTATCTTATAAAGTGTGGGCATTTATAGTAAGCGTTGTTAGTATGATCTTAGCTAATTTAGGATTAACGCAAATTTTAAAAGTATCAGTTCCAATTCTTGGATTTATTTATCCAATTGCATTAACTCTTATTATTCTAGGGTTATTCCATAAGTATATTGGAAAGTATGCATACGTATATGCAGTAACTGTTTTGGTTGTAGCGATATTTAGTGCAATTGACATTTTAAATAAAAATGTAATGATGAATCAGTGGACGTCAGCATTAAAATACATTCCGTTTTATACAGAAGGTGTTGGGTGGATTGTTCCAGCTATTGTAGGCATGTGTCTCGGTTTCATCGTTAGCATTGTTTTAAATAAGAATAACTGAGTAAAAAGGTGTTTTCCGATTTTGGAAGACGCCTTTCTTTTTTGGAAAAAATACTATTGAAAATGAATAGACTAAGAGTATGATAAAGATAATTGGTAATATATAGGTTTAATGAGAGTTACAAATGAGGGGGGAGCGTATGAAGAAGGATTTTGATAAGAAAATAGAAGCACTCGAAACGGCAATTGAAACAATTCAAGAAGCACTTGCTGAATTAAAAGTGAAGCAAAGGGAAATAGAAGTAGAAAACGCTCAGCAACATGTTAGTAAGAACAAGAAAGAATATATTGAAACGGTAATGGAGGAAAAGCCAAAAGAAGAAATAGTTAAGATAAAAGAGCCTTTGCAAGAACGTCAGGTAAAACAAGTAGATATATCTGCTTTTAAACCAGAGCCATTTAATATTATTAAGTTTTGTCAAACATGGTTACCGCGTGTATTTGTCGGTATTATGTTGCTTGGAGTGATCTGGTTATTTAAAGCAGGGGTAGATGCTGGCTTATTAACACCAGCGATACGAATTGTGTTTGGTATCGTATTATCTATCGGATTGTATTATATAGGAGATATTCAAATTAAAAGAGAGCGGCAGGCGTTAGGGTTAGTATTAGCTGGAGGAAGTATTACCGGGATTGTTCTAACAACGTTTGCAGCACATTATTTATATGGATTTATTCCGGCAAGTGTCGCATTTCTCTGTAATATTGCATGGGTTATTTTAGGTATTTATTTAGCGAAAAGATATCAATCGGAATATCTCACTATTTTCGGAGCGGTCGGAGCGTTCTTCGTACCATTCTTGTTAAATAGTACGACTCCTAATCCTTATATTTTCTTTGGATATGAGACAGTATTAACACTTAGTTTATTATGGTATGCGTTGAAAAATCGTTATAAATACTTATATATGATTTCTTACGCTGTTGCTGCCATTGTCCTTTTCGTTTTCTTTGCTGTTATGTCAATGTTAGTAGAGAACTTGCAAGTACAGTTAACGATTGTATATGGTTTGATTCATTTACTATTATTTTGGCATATGTTTACGGAGAGAAGTTTTATACTAGAACCACGTTTGGCGATATTTAGTGCAAATGCAGTGTTCTTTATACTAGCTATTTCAAAAATACATGATTTTACAACATGGGGATTAATTATTAGTGCAATCGTGCATGCCGCTATGTTCGTATTTGAATATAGGAAAAATAGACATTCTACATTTACAAATCTCTTATTTGGTTTCGCAATGGGAGCATTTAGTTTAGCAATTTTATATGAGTATAGTTTAGTGAATGCAGCGATTGTACTATTATTACAAGGTTTCCTCGGCATGGTCACTTCTATTAAAGTAAAACAACAGATAAAATTGTATGTTAGTGCGACGGTTTACGCAATTGGAATGATACAGACTATTTTTAGCCCGTTTGATCAATTTATTTCGGCAGGCTTTGTTGCTCATCTTATTTTAATAGGAACGTTCTATTATTGCATGAGAGAAGCGAAAGAAGTATTAGCGAGCTTCGGCAAATATATGTATTCTATAGTGCTCTATTGGTTTATGATAATTGTATTTATTACAATTACGAGAATCGGTGAAGTTTTATCTACAGATGGAAGCGTAATTAGTGTATCAGTATCGTTATTATGGATGGTATATGCATTATTTGCGGTTTGGTTTGGAAGAAATAGAAATATGAATGAAATATTATATGCTGGTTTAGTCGTTTTAGTCGTAACGGTAGGGAAGTTATTCTTACTTGACTTACCAGAGGTATCGATGATGATTAGGGCAGTGTTATTCCTAATCGTCGGTAGTATAGGTATCGTTATTTCAAGAATGTTTTTCTCGAAGGAAGAGAAGTGAGAAGAAGGCAATCCATGTATGGATTGCCTTTTTTATTATTTCTTATTAATTGTTACAGTTTCATTATATTTCGTTGTTGTATTTTGGCGTAGACGAAGCGTTGCTTGTCCAACTGTATTTGAATCAATCTGTACATTTACAACTTTCTCAGCAGAGCCTAAGCTGTTTGTTGTGAAAGAAAATGCACTACTATATCCAAAAGTAGATGGCCAAGTGCCGTTTGCATTTTGTACTTTAGCCACTTGTGTTCCACCAGTAGTGAAGATACCTAAAGAATAGTTGTTATAAGTTGTATTAGGTAGTAAGTTGTTTACTTGAATCTTCATTTGGAAAATTTCATTGTTTGGTAGAATGCTAGGGTGTGTAACGACGTAGTCGCTTGTTGTTACCGCACCGTTATAACCGTATGAACCTGGTTTAAAAGTATTTGTATTAAACCATTGATAACCTGCATTTGGTGCACTCCAAGGTTCAGGTTGTGGTTCTGTTGATAAGCTTGGCTGTTCAAATGTTTGTAGAGCTGTAGGTGAATCAAGTTGTAAACCATTTACTTGATCTAAACTTGTAAATGTCTCTTTATTTGATAACCAATTTACGATGTTTTCTAATAAGATAGCATCGTTTTCTTCTTTATAACCATCGTAAGTTTTCTTTGTTTGGCCAGAATCTTCACGAACGTACTTTGGCGTAGCATCTTCAACAGGAGAAGAGTCACCAATAAAGGCAGCTTTTCCAAGTCCTACTTTTGCAATTGCAGCATATGGGCCTTCTGCAATACCACCGCCATTATAAACGCCGCTATCAACAGCGTTATTCCATTTTGATGGATTTTCTGGAAGGTAAACAAGTCCTTTTGCTAGTTTTGGATTTGTAATTGCCAGAGTAGAACCAGCATGCATTGCTACAGACGAAACACCTTTTGTAATTCCGAAAGATTGTTCAGGCGATACAATTGTTTTCGCTGAAACATCACCAAGTGCATTGTAGCGGAAGCGAATACCGAAGTTGTCAGAGAGCCAATCAGAGCTTTCTACTCCTTGCATAGCTTGTGAATTTGTTTCTTCATTAGACATTCCTTTTGCTGGATTATCCCAAGCACCGCGTCTATATCCATTAAATACTTCAGAAGAGTCCCAGCGATTTTTATTACGATCTGCATTGTAATGATCAGCAATAAAGAAGATACTACCACCATTTTTTACATATTGTAACATAGCGTCCTGCTCAGATTTTTTGTAAGGAATATTAGCTTCTGGAACGATAAATACATTGTAATCTTTTAAATCTTCGTACGTAATAGGTGTTGATTTACGAAGTTCCTTTACGTGATATCCGTTTTTTGCAATGCCGTTTCCGAAGTCAGAAAAGCCGCCGTCAATAACCCAGTCAGCTGTCCCAGCAGTTTGACCGTGTGTATTATCAAATAATACTTTCTTCCCATTGTTTTGATTTACAACTTTTGCAGCAATTTCAGGAGCTGGGTCTACAGAGCTTTCGGCATAAGTAGACGGTATGAACGAAGTCCCTATACTTAGTGTAATTGCTGTTGCTAAAGAAAATGTAATCCATTTTTTATTCTTCATAGAAGAATCCCCCTAATAATAAATATATGTGCTTTAATAATGTAATTTATTTTTCTGTAAAAATAAAGACGGAAAACATAAAAAATATTAAAAGATTGTAAAAATACCGTGAATTATGTTGAGAAATATTTATATAGATATAAAAACATCCCTTCCAAGTAATAAGGAAGGGATGTTTTGCTTAACTAATTTTTGAGTTAGGTGTTTCATCAATCTTATGAAACCCTTTCATGTAATATACGATTGCTAAGCCGATAAGCCAAATTGGGCCAACAATCAATGCAATTCGTGTATCTTCTGAATACGCCATTATACCTAATACTAATATAAGGAAAACGAGTGAGAAATATGAGCTTAATGGGTATAAAGGCATTTTATACGATAACCTTTGTTTATTTTGAGTAGGCAAGCTTTTACGGAATTTAATTTGAGCAACTAATATAATGCCCCAAGTCCAAATTGCGCCGAAAGTTGAAATGCTAGTAAGCCATGTAAATACCTTTGCAGGTACGAGATAGTTTAATATAACACCAATGAGTAAAACGATAGCAGTTGCTACAATTCCTTGGCTTGGAATGCCATTTTTATTTAAACGACCAAATCTTTCAGGAGCTTTTTTCTGCTGAGCTAATGTATATAGCATACGGCCTGTACTAAATAAACCACCGTTACAAGAAGAAAGAGCTGCTGTTAATACGACAAAGTTAATAATACCTGCTGCTTTTGCGATACCAATTTGCTGGAATGTTAATACAAATGGACTGCCTTTCTCACCAAGTTCGTTCCATGGATAAATTGCCATCATAACGAATAATGCCCCAACGTAAAAGAGTAGAATTCTCCAAAATACGTTATCAATTGCCTTTGCGAGTGTTTTCTTCGGATTTTGAGCCTCACCAGCTGTAACACCGATTAATTCAACGCCTAAATAAGCGAATAGTACCATCTGCATGGAGAGTAGTAACCCAGAAAATCCATTTGGGAACCAGCCACCATGTGACCAAAGATTTGAAATACCAGTAGCGATACCACCGTTTCCGAATCCGAATAAAATAATACCAGCTCCGACTACTATCATACAGATAATTGTGACAATTTTAATGAGAGCAAACCAAAACTCAAGTTCTCCAAATACTTTTACCGATAAGAAGTTAAAAGCGCTCATTAATAATAGAGCAAGTAATGCCCAAGTCCAGCGCGGGATATCAGGGAACCAGTACTGCATGTAAATGCCAGCTGCTGTAATTTCAGCCATACAAGTAACAACCCATAAGAACCAGTAATTCCAACCAGTAATATAACCAGCGAGTGGTCCAATATAATCATATGCATATTTACTAAAAGAACCAGCAACAGGTTGTTCAATTGCCATTTCCCCAAGCGCTCGCATAATGAAAAGAATAACGAGACCGGCAATCATATAGCCTAGCAAAATAGAAGGACCTGCTAGTTTAATGGCGGAAGCGGATCCTAAAAATAGCCCAACGCCAATAGCTGAGCCTAGTGACATTAAAGTAATATGTCGTTCTTTTAAACCACGATTTAAAGTTCCAGATTTGTTTGTGTGCTGCATAAGAAGAATCCCCCTTGTAGAGTGAACGATATTTGAATGCATTTACTAAATATTTAACTATTCCAAATTATAAAACATTTCTATCTGTTATGCTACAAAAATAATCATAATGAACTGTACTACATCTGCACTTGTCAGACTTAAACTTAAAATTCGAACTATTAGGGAATATATTGACTCTTCTTTTTATTGATTGTTAAGATTAAGTATTATATTTTCTCACATACTAGTAAGAAAAAGAATGTGTGATAATAATTCAGGTGTAGGAAGGGTACATAAGCATGTTTCAATTACAAAAATATAACACTTCTGTGAAGCAAGAGTTTTTAGCTGGCATCACAACTTTTTTTACATTTGCGTATATTCTTGTCATCAATCCAAAAATATTATCTGATGCAGGTGTACCATTTGACCAAGCGTTTACAGCAACAATTATTGCAACCGTTGTTGGAACAGTAGGTATGGCGATTTTCGCGAATTACCCGATTGTTATTGCTCCAGCTATGGGAATGAATGCATATTTTGCTTATTCTGTTGTACAGAAGGCAGAAGGGATTACATATGTAGTTGCCTTTTCAGCTGTATTTGTAACGGGGATTATTTTTCTTTTATTATCTTTTACTTCGTTTAGGCAAAAGTTAATTT
Source organism: Bacillus cereus group sp. BfR-BA-01349 (assembly GCF_022663795.1). Classification (NCBI taxonomy): domain Bacteria; kingdom Bacillati; phylum Bacillota; class Bacilli; order Caryophanales; family Bacillaceae; genus Bacillus; species Bacillus cereus group sp. BfR-BA-01349. Next base: position 27,974 of record NZ_JAKUGE010000020.1, on the reverse strand, counting down.
TAGCAATTCCTGATAGTTTAAAGCATGCAATTGCAGGTGGAATTGGACTATTTATTGCTTTTATTGGATTGCGCCTTTCTGGAATTATCGTGGATCATCCGTCTAATTTAGTTACGATTGGTGATTTTCATTCTCCAGCTGTTATTTTAACTTTAATTGGTTTAATATTAGCGGCGGTATTAATGACATTGCGTGTGAGCGGTGCATTATTTATTAGTATGATTGTGACAGGAATTATTGCCTTCTTTACAGGGCAATTGAAGTTTGCTGATAAAATTATGGCGATGCCTCATTTACCAGAGGGTATCATCGTTTCAAACCCAATCAATGCCTTTTCAGATGTAATTGAATACGGATTATACGGCGTTGTATTTTCATTTTTACTTGTACTTTTATTCGATACAACAGGTGCATTACTCGGTTTAATTAAACAAGCAGGTTTAATTACAGACAATACAGAGAAGCGTTTTGGTAAAGCGTTTATTGCAGATGCAATTGGCGGGACTACAGGTTCTATCTTTGGAACAAGCCCAACAGCAGCGACGATTGAATCATCAGCAGGTATTGCTGCAGGTGGTAAAACTGGATTAACAGGGATTGTAGTTGTTGGTCTAACAATTATAACGGCATTTTTTAGTCCTGTTATTGCTTCTTTATCAAGTGTAGCCGCTATTACAGCTCCTTCATTAATTATAGTAGGTAGTTTAATGGCACAAAGCATTCGAGATATTAATTGGAATGAATTTGAAGATGCGTTACCAGCATTTTTAATTTTTATAGGTATTCCGTTAACATCTAGTATTGCAAATGGAATCGCAATTGGATTTTTAGTATATCCAGTCTTGAAAATTGTGAAGGGTAAAGGGATGGAAGTACATCCATTACTATACTTATTTGCATTCTTATTTGGATGTCATTTATTCTTATAATATAAATATAGGAGAGGGCCTTCTTATGGGAGGCTCCCTTTTTGTGTATAATAAAGTGAAACTATGGGCAGTAGGGGATATCCTCACTGTGTATTAGCCCGCACCAATCGGGATAAGATGAAAACTTAATTGGTTTCGTAAAATATAAATTACTTAATGGAATATATATGTTACAATATAGATAGAGGAGGAACATGAATGGCTGTAAGTAAAATAAAAGTCGCACGTGTTCAGTTAGATTTAACACAGCAACAATTAGCAGAAAAAGTAGGCGTTACAAGGCAAACGATTAGTTTAATTGAGAAGGGGAAATACAATCCATCTTTAGATTTATGTTTAAAAATTTGTTATGCAGTAGATAAAACGTTGAATGATTTATTTTGGGAGGAAAAGGAGTGGTAGGATGGAAATCGTGAAAGATGAACGTTTAATGATTGAAGGGTTAAAACATATTAGATTAGCTTTCATCTTACAAAACATCGTCATACTAGCTATCGTCTTTTACCGCTATGTCTTGCAAGGGGCAGGATATGAAAGTGTTTCAGATTTATTAATGGTATTTATGGGCGGGATAATAATTATTAACTTTTTAAATCTGAAAAATTCAGTGGAAGTGTATGAGCATACGGGCGGAGTGTCGCGGCGTTATTTTATGAAGCTATTATTCATTCCAGTGGGTATTATTATTGGGATTTTAGCTATTTGTATCGTTGTAACACCAGATATTTCGATAAAGGAAATTAGTATGACAGGACTTATTATGTTTGCTTGTTTTTTAGTTCCTAGTTTGTTTATATACATATATATGAAAAAAATAAAAAGAGAAGATTAAAATATAAGAAAGGCTTTCCCGTATTGAGGAAAGCTTTTCTTATATCTTTTTATACAAAACTTTATGAAGGCCAATTGGTTCAATTTCAAAAATTTCACCATGTTCCTGAAAGCCTAAGCGCTTGTAATAGTCAGCTACAGTAATTCGGCCATTACACCATAACATATTTGCTTGACGCTCTTGTAAGATTTGTTTTGCATTCTGAATTAAGGAGCTTCCAGCGTGGTTGTTTCGAAACTCAGGTAATGTGGCCATTCCTCGTAGACGATAATGAATACCGGCTGGTAGGTCAGGATATATTTCTTTTGAGAAGGAAGCGATACTAATTAGTTCATCGTTTATAAATGCGCCTAAGTGGAAGGTGTCTGTTTCATAATCGGAAGGATATTTACAATCTGCTAATGTTTGATTGGGGCGTAAAATTTTTTGACGTAATACGTAAGTTTCGGATCCCTCAATATTTTTCACGATAATCATATTAACATCCTTTCTTATAAGGCTTTTTCTGTTAATTGTATAAAGAAATAAGCAGGTGCGGCGAGAAGTCCGAGTATGCTAGCAGTTCCGAGAAGGAGTGAAAGTAGGAGGCAAGAATATTTTATTCCATTCGATTTTTTCCATCCGTAACTACAAATCTCAATACTAACACCGATGAGAATAATGGCAACGAGTATTTCTGCTAATAATAAAAGAGCTAAAGTTACAATAGACATAATGTGATCCATCCTCATAATATGTGATAGTAACATTTTACCATATAAAGTTAAAAAAATGCCCCTCAATTATGTGAGGGGCATTTTTTTACTCTAATATGTTTTTTAGTGTATCGATATGTTCTTTTGAACCTGTTACAAGTAATGTGTCACCGTGTTGTAGTCTTGTATCACCATGTGGTATTAATGCTTTGTTACCGCGGTAGATTTGAATGACAAGTACATCACCTAAAAACGGGAGGCGGCGAAGCGCAACGCCGTTATATTTATTGCTGCGCAGTTCAACTTCACGTACTGTTTCGTTTGCTGTTGTAATTAAGCGAACGAGACTAGGTTTATCAATAAGTGCACGTAATAAAATACGTGTAGAGTTAATTGTTGAGAATACAGCGATATGTTCTTGCGTTGCTTTTTCTTGTAGAAGTGGATCTTCTACACTTGCAATAACATGTTCAACACCTAGCTCTTTTGCATGTTCTGCCAATAATAAGTTTTGTTCATCATCGCTTGTTGCAACAACGACGCGATCTGCATCAAATGCTGTTTGTTCAGTTAATGATGCGATTGTGATGTCATCTAATTTCACGATAGGGAAGTCATGTGATTTCGCTTCTTCATCATTTATTTTGTTTTGACGCATCATATATAGCGTTACGTCATAATCTTCTCGTTTTAAATCTAGTGATAACGGAAGGGTAATTCTGCTCGCGCCAATAATAGCTACTTTTGGTTTTGGTGTTTCTACTTTTGGGAACATTTTTTTAAACAATATAGGTGCAAAAATACAAGTAATAACTGCACTTAAAATAAGAGAGGCAGATAAACTTGGACTGATGATCTCCAGTTTTTCACCAATTTGTGCAGCCGCAATAACTAGAGAAAGTGTCGATGTTAATAAGATTGCACTTCCAAGTACGATATTACGTGGATACCATTTTCTTAAGACGAGTGATGGTAAGAGTTTCGAAATAAAGAGTCCTACAATTAAGATTGGAATCATTAGCATGCTAGAAGGTTCTTTGAAAATAGACCACACCTCTAGATTTACACCAACCATTACGAAGAAAATAGGGATGAAGAAACCATAGCCGATAGAATCAAGTTTTTCCACCATATCTTCATTTGGTGATAATAACGATACAAGTACACCTGCTAAGAAGGCGCCTAAAATATTTTCTGCTCCAACAGATTCCGATAACCCAACTAAGATTAAAATGAGTGCAAAAACAGCTCGTGTATCAATTTGTACACTACCAGCTTTTAAACTATCTAAGTATGGAATGTTTTTAAAGCGTTTTGCAATAAAGTAAATGACAATACCGGCACCGAATAGAATAAGTAAGAGCCACATACTCTGACCGCTTTCGGAATTTAATGCGACAAAAACAGCGAGTAAAATCATTGTAACTAAGTCTGCAATAACAGCAACTAATAAAATGATTTGTCCGATTGCAGTTTTTCCTAGGTTGTTCTCTTTTAATGTTGGTACAACAACACCTAAAGAAATAGTTGAAATAATTAAAGTCATGAACATTGCATTATCTACGAATCCTAGCCATACGAATAGTAATGATAGGGCATAAGACAAGATGAAAATAAATAAGAAGATAATGCTTGCTGCTTGAAATGTATTTGGCTCGTTTGTCGTATTCTTTTTCCCTTTTTGTTTAAAGATAGAAAAATCAATTTCTAAACCGCTTAAGAACATAAGGAAGATAAATCCTAATGTTGATAAAACTTGAAGCCATATATCTGGCTCAATAATATTAAACCCACTTTTACCTACAAAGATTCCTGCAATAATTTCTGCAACGACCACAGGAAGTGCTTTTAATTTAAAGCGTTGTAACAAAAGGGGAACGAAAAACGCGATTGCAACGACAACCATAAGTGATAGAACAGAAGTATGATGTTCCATTGCGTTCTCTCCCTTCAAATAAATATAGTACCTATTTAGCCATATAATAGGTAGAAAAGCAACGCATATGGATTCGATTTCATAAAGAAAGACTTTTCTTAACATTTGTCATAATAAGTATATTTTTCATGATTATGCTGTTAATTCCGTAATGTGGATGTAATAGGGGGGATAAAAAAAGCCTGCTGAGGAATCTCAGCAGGCTTTTTCATGTACATTACATTGAGAAGAAGATCCATACAGTTAAACCAACTGTTGCAGTTGCAACGAAGAAACTGTATATCATTGTAAGAATTTGAACTCTTCCTTCTCCTTCTTTTAAATGCATGAACATAATTAATTGTAACAACGCTTGCGCAACAGCCATTATGATAATAGTTGTTAGGACTGTTGAAAGTGGCAATGTTGTGTAAAGTGCCACGTATAACGCTAGGAACGTTAATGCAAGCGATAAAATAAATCCGAAAACGTGTGACCAAGGGAATCCGCTATGCGCATGTCCGTTTGCTTGGTTGTTATTTTGACCCATTTACGCCACCATCCCGTTCAAGTAAACTAGTGTGTAAATAAAGACCCAAACAAGATCGAGGAAATGCCAGTATAAGCTGATAATGAATACTTTACGAGCTGTAACTGGTGTTAAACCTCGTTTTAAAATTTGGATAATAACACAAATTGCCCAAATGATACCGCCTGTTACGTGGGCTCCATGCGTTCCAAGAAGAACGAAGAATCCAGATAAGAAGGCACTTGTTTGAATTGTTGCACCTTCACCAATATACATAATGAATTCTTCAATCTCGAAGAATAGGAAACCTGCACCTAAAAGTAATGTAAGGACGAACCATCCAAGCATCGCTTTTTGGTTGTGCTTACGCATTTCGTGAATTACGATACCACATGTGAAACTACTTGTTAAAAGTAGTAATGTTTGAATTAAAAGCGTTTTAAGTTCAAACAGTTGCGCTGGTGTTGGGCCATCTGCCGTACGACCAGCAAGGACTAGATAAGAGGCGAAAAGTGTTGCGAACAGCATAATTTCAGCCCCAAGAAAAATCCAGAATCCTAGGATATTCAATCTGCTTTGTTCGGATTGATATTCCAAAGGTAAGCTTTTATCTAAAGCCGCCATGTCATTTCACCTCTCATGCTATATGTTCTGTTTTTTTAATTTCATCAACACTGATATAGTAACCTTCATCATAATCGAATGAACGATAGATTAAGCAAGCTAAAATACCAACTCCACCGATTGCTGCAAGCCAGAACCAGCTAAATACTAATGCGAAACCTGCAAGACCGAAGAATCCAGACGCAATAATAGGCACACCAGAGTTACTTGGCATGTGAATTGGTTTGATATCTTCTGCTGCTGGTGTAACTGTTTCTCCGCGTTTTTTCATGTACCAGAAAGCATCAGCTTCTTTAATTTCAGGAAGCTTCGCGAAGTTGTAATGTTGTACAGGAGAGTGAGTTGCCCATTCAAGTGTACGACCATCCCATGGATCTCCAGTTGTGTCACGTTCACCGTGACGTGCACTCCAAATTACGTTGTAGCAAAGAAGTAGGAAGCCGATACCCATCATTACCGCACCAACAGATGCGATTTGGTTTAGCCATCCCCATCCAAGACTTTCAGAGTAAGTGTACATACGACGAGTCATACCGTCTAAACCTAAGAAGTACATTGGGAAGAAACAGATGTTGAATCCGCTCATAAAGATCCAGAATGTCCATTTACCTAGGCGTTCATTTAACATATGACCAGTCATTTTTGGATACCAGAATGTGAATCCAGCAAGCATAGCGAATACTGTACCTGCGATTAATACGTAGTGGAAGTGAGCGATTAGGAAGTAGCTGTTATGGTATTGATAATCAGCTGCTGCCATTCCAAGCATAACCCCTGTAACCCCACCGACTACGAAGTTTGGAATAAATGCCAATGACCAAAGCATTGGAACTGTAAAACGAATACGTCCTTTATACAGTGTAAACAACCAGTTAAAGATCTTAACCCCGGTTGGAATCGAAATCGCCATTGTCGAAATCGAGAAGAATGAGTTAACCGCTGGACCTGCACCCATCGTGAAGAAGTGGTGAAGCCATACGACGAAACTTAGTAAAGAAATTGCAACCATTGAGTATACCATCGCACTGTAACCGAATAGACGCTTACGTGAGAATGTACTAATGATTTCAGAGAAAATACCGAATGCCGGTAAAATAACGATATATACTTCAGGGTGACCCCATACCCAGAACAGGTTGGCCCATAACATCGGCATACCGCCGCTCGCCATCGTAAAGAAGTGAGCATCGAATAGACGGTCAAATGTCATTAATGCAAGAGCAACTGTTAATACTGGGAAAGCGAAAATAATGATAATTGTTGTAATTAAGATTGACCAAGTAAACATTGGCATTCTCATTAAAGTCATACCAGGTGTACGCATTTTTAAGATAGTAACAAGGAAGTTAATACCGGTCATTAGCGTACCGAGACCTGAAATCTGTAATGCAATTGCGTAGTAGTTATTTCCTACGCCTGAAGTAAACTCTGTACCTGCCATTGGGAAGTAAGAAGTCCACCCAGCGTCTGGAGAACCACCGATTACGAAAGCGATGTTGAATAACATTGCTCCGACAAAGAATAACCAGAAACTTAAAGCATTTAAGAACGGATATGCAACGTCACGAGCACCAATTTGTAATGGTACTACAAGGTTCATTAATCCCATAACGAATGGCATTGCCATGAAAAGAATCATTACTGTACCATGTGTTGTAAAGATCCCGTTATAGTGTTCAGCGTTTAAATAAGTTGTTTCTGGGAATGTTAATTGTGCACGGATCATTAAACCATCCATACCACCACGGAATAACATGATAACCGCAGAAATAATATACATAGCTCCGATTTTTTTATGGTCAACAGTTGTTAACCATTCGTCCCAAAGCCATTTCCATTTTTTATACTTTGTTAGTACGAAAATGATTGCTAATGTCACAAGAACGATAGAAGCGTCTGCACCGTAAATAATCGGGTCACCTGTGACAAAGAATTCATCAAGCTTCACTGTGTTCACTCCAATCTGTTGGAATAATAGCTATTATTTTTTGTTTTTGTAGTAGTTGTAATCACAATATTCAAGTGATTTTGGATCTACATAACTTAAGTGGTGACTAGAGAATGTCATACGACCAACTACACCAGGTTTAACAATTTCGTTGTACTTAGCTTCTGTTAGTTTAGGAGCAGTTTCTTGTACTTCTTTAACCCACTTGTCATATTTCTCTTTAGTTTTTGCTTCAACTTCGAACTCCATGTGTGTGAATCCTTCACCAGAGAAGTTCGCACTACGGCCTAGGTAAGAACCTGGCTTATCAGCTTGTAAATAAAGATCCATAATCATGCCATCCATTGTGTACTTCATACCACCAAGTTCTGGTACCCAGAAAGCATTCATTGGGCCGACAGAAGTCAGTTTGAATTGAATTGGTACACCAGCTGGGATGTTTAAATAGTTAACGGTTTCAATTTTTTCCTCTGGGTAACTGAATAACCATTTCCAGTTTGCAGATGTAACATAAATTTCAACTGGTTTAATATGTTCGGACTCTTTCGGAACCTCTTCCGAAGCATAAGTTGCTTTTACTGTTGGAATCGATAATGCGATAACGATAATAACAGGAACAAGCGTCCAAATAATTTCTAGTAATGTGTTACCGTGTTGTTCAGGTGGCTCATAGTCCATATTCTCTGGTTTTTCACGATAACGAATCAAGATGACTGTAAACAGAATGAATACAATTGCGATAATTAATGACATAAGCAAGAATGACCAAACAATTAAATCATACTGTGCTTTTGCAACAGGTCCTTGCGGATTTAATACTGCGAGTTTTTTATCACAGCCACCGAGGAACAGAAGTAATGATAACGGAAGAAGTGAAGCCAACTTCCAAAACGCTTTCTTTAGTTGCACGATTGAAAATCTCCTTTCTCCTTGGATTGAAACTATGCCAATAAAACAATATAAACCTATTAATTTATAGAAGGCAATAGTTTTTGATATATTGTTAAAAAATAGACACAAATGCACACTTTTTAAGGTGAATATCATTTGTAACTTGATTACATTGTAAACTATTTTCCAGAGAAAAACGTGATTGTGAAAATTTTAAGATAAATAAAGTTATACCAGGATATCCAAGAAATAGAAAAAAGCTATCTTATGATAAGAAAGATAGCTGAATATTTTGTATATTTAGTTTATTTCTTGTGTGACAGTTCGTGGCTGTTCAAGTGTGACAATTTTTTTATATTTAACTGGGTATAAAATGTAACAAATAATCATAAATGGAATGCCGCAATAAAGAGCAATTCTTTGATCTGGAATGAAAGCCAAACTAACAAATGTAATGAAATTGAGCGAGAACGCTACGATTGGAACGAGTGGATAGAGCGGTGTACGATATTTTAAATCATTTATGTCGCCACCATTTTTCACGAAATTTCTACGGAAGAAAACTGTGAAGCGGCGATTGACATCCAAACTACAACGGCAGCCATTGCTGCAATAGATGTTAAAACTAGAAAGACAGTATCTGCCGCAAATACACTTGTTAGTAAGGACAGGCTAGCGAAAATTAGGCTGAAAATTAATGCATTTAGCGGTACACCTTTCTTAGTTAATTTCGTAAATGCTGGACTTGCCATTCCTTGTTTTGCCATCGCCCACAGCATACGAGAATTTGCGTATAGACCAGAGTTAGCAACGGATAATACAGCTGTAATAATAACAAAGTTCATAATGTCTGCTGCATATGGGACACCGGCTACATCAAATACAAGTACAAAGGGACTTTCGACTAGATTAGCCTCTTGCCATGGGAGTAAACCTACAACAACTGATATCGCTAAGACGAAGAAGAAGAGAGTTCGCCAAATTGTATTTTTTATTGCTTTTGGAATTGTTTTTTCAGGATTTTCACTTTCTCCTGAAGCGATTCCAATTAATTCTGTTCCTTGGAAGGAGTAATTTACTGTAATCATCGTAAGAAGAACAGCTAATGCACCGTTTGGAAATAGCCCACCATTTTCAGTGAAATTATGAAGCATTGGAGCTGGCTTTCCATTGAAGTCTAGTAGACCGAACATAACAGCACCACCAAGCACGATGAAAATAACAATTGTCGCGACTTTTACACTTGCGAACCAAAACTCTGCTTCTGCATATGCTTTTGCTGATAAAGCGTTTACAAGGAAGAGTGCTGCTGCAAATGTAACGCACCAAATCCAGGAAGAAACGTCTGGAAACCAGCGTTTCATTAAAATACTTACAGTTGTTAACTCCACGCCAACTGTAACAGCCCAATTTAACCAATACATCCAACCAACAACAAATCCAAAACCAGGTGAAATGAATTTGCTTGCATAACTTTGGAATGAACCTGCTTCTGGCATAGCAACGGATAATTCACCAAGACATAACATCGTTAAATACATAACAAATCCACCGACTAAAAATGCAAGAATAGCACCACCAGGTCCGGCATTATGGACAATTTGACCAGATCCCATAAATAGCCCGGTTCCGATAACACCGCCGAGTGCAATCATAAATAGGTGTCTACTTTTCATTGTTCGTTTTAAATCTGTTTGTTCAATTTGTTGATTCATATGCCCTCACCCCGTATTTTCTTGAATGTGTGAACTTCGTTTTATTCTGAGTTTTTAATCATTAGTGGGGGATGCAACACACACTCGGTTTATTTGCTATGAAATGAATGGAGTATGTAAAAAAACGAACTATGACTAAATACTCTAAGAATGTTTGTTAACATGGTGATATCTTCACTATGTTAACAATTTTGATTTTAGCAAAATATTCTGAAAATGTATATTTATTTTTCTTTTTATTAAAAATAATTAGAATTTTTATAATTCATTCTATGAGCGATAATTCACATGATCTTTCTAGCAAACTAGTAAGAAGAAGGGTACAATGATAAGAGTTGTATCTGTAAAATAATAATTAATGGAGTTTTGTTTATAATGAAAAAGTTAAAATATCTTTTTGTTTTTGGGATTATAATTGCTGCTGCGTTTTTTATAGGGAAAGATAAAATCATGCAAAAGGCGCAAGTTCTACGCCTAGAATTTCTATCTGAAATGAAAGAAGCAGCTATGATTGAAGATGTTCCGTTTATTAAACAATTACCAGAATTACCTCGAGGATGTGAAGTGACAAGTTTAGCTATGTTGCTGCAATATAAAGGTGTACAAGTAGATAAGATGCAACTTGCTAGCGAAATTCATCGTGTTCCATTTGAACAAAATGGTTTGCGTGGAAATCCTTACGAGGGATTTGTGGGAAATATTTATACAAAGGCAGAGCCTGGATATGGTGTGTACAATAAACCAATCTTTGATTTAGCAGAAAAATATGTTCCTGAAAAAGTAATTAATTTAACAGGTAGAGACATGCAAGATATATATAAAGTAATTAGTTCAGGCTCTCCGGTATGGGTCATTATTAATACGACGTTTAAGCCGCTAGCTGAAAGTAGTTTTGAAACATGGAATACGAGTTCAGGCGAAGTGAAAATTACATATTATGAGCATAGTGCAGTAGTAATTGGATATGATCAAAACTTTGTATATGTAAATGATCCTCTTAAAAATAATCCACGTTTGGCTGTTCCGCGAGCAGAATTTGAGAAAGCTTGGGAGCAAATGGGAAAACAAGCAATTACTATTTTATAATAATGAAAAAGTCATCTTTTGGATGGCTTTTTCTTTTTAGTTTATCATCACTGAAAATTCAGAAGATTCTTTTAAAAGTTAACAATTCACGTTATAATAACATTTAACTTGGTGAAGAAGGGGAGAAGAGAAATGGATGTTGCAAAGGAACTTGTTTTGTCAAAAAATCAGTTAGTTGAGTGGAGAAGGCATTTTCATAAGTATCCAGAGTTATCTTTTCAAGAAGAAAAAACATCGCAGTTTGTGTTCGATATACTTCGGAAATTTCCATGTTTAGAAGTGTCACGGCCGACTAAATATAGTGTGATGGCAAAGTTAGTAGGTAAACATCCGGGCAAAACAGTTGCGATTCGCGCCGATATGGATGCTCTTCCTATTCATGAAGAAAATGAGTTTGATTTTATTTCTACATATAAAGGTGTAATGCATGCATGTGGTCATGATGGACATATAGCGATATTACTTGGGGTTGTATATAAGTTAGTAGAAGAAAGAGAGAAGATTAAAGGGGAGATTCGTTTTCTATTCCAACATGCTGAAGAGAATTTTCCTGGTGGTGCAGAGGAGATGGTTGCTGCAGGTGTAATGGAAGGTGTGGATTATATTATTGGTGCTCACCTTTGGGCGTCGTTAGAGGTTGGGAAAATAGGTGTTATTTATGGTCCTGCAATGGCTGCACCGGATGTTTTTAAAATTAAGATAGAGGGAAAAGGTGGACATGCTGGAATCCCTCATGAAACGGTGGATAGTATTGCAATTGGAACACAAGTCGTTTCGCAACTTCAGCAAATTGTATCTCGCCTCACGAATCCATTAGATTCTCTCGTAATATCTGTTACGCAATTTCATGCGGGGACAACTCATAATGTAATACCAGAGCAAGCCGAGATTGAAGGGACAGTGAGAAGTTTAAGACATGAATTACGAGGTGAAACAGAGAAGAAGATTGAGCGGATTGTGAAGCATATTACGGAATCTTACGGAGCGAAATATACATTTTCATATGAATATGGGTATCGACCAGTTGTAAATGACTATGAAGCTACAGAGCTTATTGAACAAACGGCATTACAACTTTATGGAAGGGATAGAGTTGTTCGTTTACAGCCGACGATGGCTGGAGAAGATTTTTCAGCGTTTTTACAAAAGGCACCGGGGACATTCTTTTTTATCGGAGCGGGAAATAAAGAGAAAGGTATTATATATCCTCACCATCACCCTCGTTTTACGATTGACGAAGATGCATTACCGATTGGAGTGGAAGTCTTTGTATCAGCCATTATGAACTTTATAAGTAAAGGAGAATGAGATGAAGAAAATACACATTCTAGCGCTTATCCCAGTTCTTTGTTTAGTAGTTGGGCCAATATTTGCGAATTCAGTTACTCCTTACGTATTAGGGATGCCATTTTTATTATTTTGGGTATTATTATCAGTGTTTATTACATCTTTTTGTATGGGGCTTGTGTACGTGTTTGATCCTGCTAATAAGGAGGATGTAAAATGACTGCATTACTTATCATTATTTTATTTTTGTTTCTCGCACTATTTTTAGGGATTCGGGCACAACATGGAAAAGATATGAATTTAGAGCAATGGTCAGTTGGGGGAAGAGGGTTTGGCACTATTTTTGTTTTTCTCCTTATGGCAGGTGAAATTTATACGACGTTTACATTTTTGGGAGGAAGTGGCTGGGCGTATAGTAAAGGAGCACCTACCTTTTATATTTTAGGCTATGGCGCTTTAGCTTATCTTTTATCGTATTTTTTATTGCCACCGATTTGGAAGTATGCGAAAGAGCATAACCTTGTTTCACAGTCGGATTTTTTTGCGAAGAAATATAGAAGTAAAGCGCTTGGGATTATTGTTTCAATTGTTGGTGTTGTTTCCATCATCCCATATCTTGTTTTACAGTTAAAAGGGCTGGGAATTATCGTTTCAGAAGCTTCTTACGGAAGGGTGTCACCTGTTGTTGCGGTTTGGATTGGTGCTATTGTTATAACTATATATGTAATGGTTTCAGGTATACATGGTTCGGCTTGGACGGCCGCTTTGAAGGATATTATGATACTGTTTATCGTTATGTTTTTAGGTATATATTTACCGTATCATTATTATGGAGGATTTCAGCCGATGTTTGAGGCTGTAGAGGCAGCGAAACCGGGATTTTTATCTTTACCTGAAGAAGGAATGAGTATTTCTTGGTTTGTTTCTACTATTATATTAACGGCCCTCGGTTTCTATATGTGGCCTCATACATTTGCTTCTGCTTTTTCTGCAAAAAATGAAAAAGTATTTCGTAAAAATGCAGCAATTATGCCATTGTATTCTTTAGTTTTACTTTTCGTATTTTTTGCAGGATTTGCTGCTATATTACAGGTTCCGGGATTAAAAGGAGCGGATGTAGACCTTTCATTGTTCAGACTTGCTCTTCAAACGTTTGACCCTTGGTTTATTGGAATTATTGGTAGTGCGGGAGTATTAACGGCATTGGTTCCGGGTTCGATGCTTGTTATGGCGGCTTCTACACTGTTAGCGAAAAATATTTATCGAACGATAGTTCCATCTGCTTCAGATAGACAAGTTGCTAAGATGGCAAAATTATTTGTGCCTGTAGTAACGCTCGTGGCAGTTTTATTTACATTTAAAGGAGGAGAAACGATAGGAGCGCTTCTATTAATGGGATACAGTATCGTTACACAACTTTTCCCTGCACTTGTATGTAGTTTGTTTCCACGTCAAATTATTACGAAGCAAGGAGCTATTGCAGGAATGGGAGTTGGGCTATTAGTGGTCGCATATATTACCTTATCTGGTTCAACTATAGCCACGATGTTTCCGAGTTTCCCGCAGTATATAAAAGATTTGAATGTAGGTATAGTCGCATTGTTAATTAATATAATTGTGATGTTTGTAGTCAGTGGATTTACAAAAGGTGTATTTATAAAGAAAAACACTATAATAGTGGAAAAGTAATTCGTTTATCCCGCATTAACAAGCAGTAAGACCCCCACCTCAAAATTCAGCGGAAGCAAAGAAGTTAGGTGGGGGCCCTGCTGCCTGTAAAAGCCCGATTGGTGAGGGTTGATTAAAGTTTTACTTTATTAGAGCTATCTTTGAAAAGAGATAGCTCTTTTTTGTATATATTTTCTTCAATTAGCGGAATCTAACTAAAAACTTGTTGAAAAGGAAGTTAGGTGGGGAAATTGTTAGAGCTTGAAGGTAACTTATTTGAAGTTATGAAAGAAATTAGGGATGAGTTAGGTTCACCTAATGATTTAACAATTAGAGAAGTTGCTCTTGCTGGGAGTTTTACACGTTGTGCGGTTGTGTTTTTATGTGGGTTAACAGACAAGGATAATGTTTATAAATATGTAGTTCGTACTCTTCAATATGAAGAAGTGCAAAATGAAGCGGCTGTCGTTCAGACGTTATTGGATCGTTTTATTTCTATTGCGGAAGTGGGTAAGAAGACAACATTTCCGGATATTATAAATGCGATTTTAGCGGGAGATACAGTTATATTAATTGATAATATTCAAACTGCTATCATTATTAATAGTAGGGCTTGGGAGAAGCGAAGTTTAGAACCACCAGTGACAGAAGATTTAATACGCGGACCGAGAGTTGGATTAAATGAAGATATTAATGTGAATAAAATGTTAATCCGACGCAGCTTACGCGATCCAAAGTTGAGGTTCCAATCTTATATTATGGGGAAGCGATCGCAGAAAGAAGTAACCCTAGTATATATAGAAGATATTATTAATCCTCACATTGTAAAAGAGTTAGATCGCCGTCTTCAATCAATAGTGACAGATGTCGTTTTGGAAACAGGTACGATTGAACAATTAATTCAGGATAATAATTTATCCCCATTTCCACAGTTTTTGAATACAGAGAGGCCTGATAATATTATAGCCTCATTAGCGAAAGGGAAGGCGGCCATTTTAGTAGACGGATCCCCGTTTGCTCTTATTGCACCACTTGTGTTTGTTGATATTTTTCAATCTGTAGAAGATCATTATGAGCGCTGGGTGATTGGAACGTTATTAAGGTTTTTACGTATGGGTTCAGGCATAATTGCGGTTTTGTTACCAGCTATGTATGTAGCACTTGTATCTTATCATCAAGGACTTATTCCTTCTAAATTGGCTTATTCAATTGCAGGTGCGAGGGAAGGTGTTCCGTTTCCTGCATATATTGAAACATTAATGATGGCCTTGACTATGGAATTAATACGAGAAGCTGGAATCCGATTGCCGAAACCGATGGGGCAAACGATAGGGATTGTAGGAGGTCTTGTAATTGGAGAAGCTGCGGTAAATGCAGGGATTGTAAATCCGTTTTTAGTTATTATTATTGCAGTTACTGCGATTGCTACGTTTTCGCTTCCTGTATATAGTATTACGATTACGTTCCGAATTTTACTTTTCGTCTTTGTATTAGCTGCAACGGCTTTTGGACTGTATGGGATTATTCTAGCTCTGATCGCACTTGCTATTCATATTACAAATTTAACAAGTGTTGGTATACCGTATACAACTCCCATTGCTCCTGCATTTTATAAAGATTGGAAAGAAGAATTTATTCGCATGCCAAAATCGATGTTGAAAGATAGACCAGAGTACTTACAAACAAAAGACTCTACAATACGTCCAAAGGAGCGAAAATAAGTGAAACCATTTGAGTATGGCGATGAAGAGATTGGATCTCGGGAAATTGGGTTTGCGGTATCATCGACCATTATTGGTATAGGGGCATTGTCTATGCCAAGAGATATCGCTAACCAAACTTTATTTTCGGACGGTTGGATTATCTTGCTTTTGGGTGGACTGATTTGCGCAGTTTTAGGCTGGTTTGTGACGAGAGTGGCTATCTTATTTCCAAAACAAAATTTTGTTCAATATACGAGTGCGCATTTGACGAAGCCTGTTGCATACACAATTAGTAGTATTTTAGTATTAACTTTTGCTGCTTTGACAGCGTATGAATCGCGAATGATTTCAGTTATTTCTCAAACGTATTTATTTAGTGATACACCAATACAACTACTGTCTTTTTTCTTCTTATTAGTTGTTATTTATGGAATAGCAGGATCAAGAGCAGCCTTATTAAGGTTAAATGTTTTATTCTTGCCTATTGTTTTAATTGCGATAGTACTTCTTTCTTTATTGAATATAAATTTAATGGAAATAAATAATTTACTACCAGCTTTTCAAACGAAAGTAAGTCAATATGCTGTTGGAGTTAAAAATTCTATTTTTACGTTTATTGGATTTGAAGTAGCGTTATTTTATGCAGTTTTGCTGAATAATAAGACAGCGAAAAAAGCGCCAATGGCAGTCGCGAAAGCGGTGATGGTAAACGTGCTGTCATACATTTTAATTTATGTAACTTGTATTAGTGTTTTTACTTATATGACAACACGTGGATTGACATATCCAACAATTGAATTAGGGAAAGAAATTGAAATTGGTGGAGGATTTTTAGAAAGGTTTGATGCGATTTTTTTTACGACTTGGATTATTACTATTTATAACACTACAGCAATGTATTATGACGTCGCATCTTTATTGTTTTGTGCTATGTTTCCGAAAGTGAAGAAACAAATTTTTATTTTCATAAGTGCCCCTATTATTTTTATGGTGAATATGATACCTAGTAGTTTAAATACTTTATCAAGTTATGGGACTTATTTAGCTTGGATAGATATGGGGTGTGTTGTGTTAGCACCTTTGCTCGTTTTAATTGTATATAAAATAAAAAGAAGGAATGGTGGAAATGAAACACCTTCTTAAAATTATAATGGTTATGGCTTTAACTGGATTTATGAGTGGGTGTTCTGAGTTAGAAGAGATAGAAGAAAGAGGATTTGTAGTAGGAGCGGCTTACGATATTGTGAAGGAGAAGAAAGCGAATCCAATTATGAAAGGGACCTATCAGATGGTACTCCCCAGTAAATTGTCTCAACAGGGTGGACAAGGGGGTGGGGATAGCGAAAATTATATTAATGTTAGTGCAAAAGCAGATAGTGTATTTGAACAAATAAGAATAATCGCCAAAAAAATTAGTCGTACATTATTTTTCCCTCATATACAGGTGATTATTTTCTCTGAAGAATTACTTTCACATCCATACATTTTACAAAATACGTTAGATGTATATATTCGCGATCATGAGATGAGAAGAAATATTCGTTTGTTCGTTTCTAATAAAAATGCCGAAGCTATTTTAAAACAAAGTGCCAAGCCTGAAAATTTACCGGCGCAGTATATTGATATGTTAGCTGAACACCCTCCGAAAAATGCCCAAATGATTGAGGCTGCAAGAATTGGTGAGGTGCAGGAAAAGATGATCTCTAACCGAAGTTTTGTATTACCTATTCTGGAACTAACAAAACAAGGAGTACAAATGAACGGTGCAGCATTGTTTCGTGGAAAGGATAATAAGTGTGTAGGCAATTTGAGTGGGGAAGAAACAGTAGGGATGAATTATATAATAGGTAAAAAAATTGGAGGTTTTTTTACCATCCGTAAAAAGAATCAACTTATTACATATGAAATTCATAAGTTACGTCGAAAAATTAAAGTATCCACAACGAATGCTACAAAACCAAAGTTTGATATTCATTTATCTCTGGAAGGCACATTGGCTGAGTTGCATTTTAGTGATCATAAAAAGGTTTTGAATGAAAAGCGTTTAGAGAAGGATATATCGGAAGAAATGGAGAAGCGTATTCAAAAATCAATTAAACTTGTTCAAAAAAAATATAAGGTAGATGTACTAGAGTTAGGGGAAGTGTATAAGCGACATAATTATAAAGAGTGGAAAAAGGTAAGTAAGAATTGGGATCAAGGCGAAAATTACTTTAGTAATGCTGAAATTACTGTTCATGTTCATACAACAATTGAACATTCAGGTTCAGCTTTACCGAAAAGAGTGAAATAAGGTGATGAAAGTTGTTTACTGGATTAGGAATTAGTTGCACGATATTAATGGCAGTTCTTCCAGGAACTATATATTTTATTCATAAAAAACTCACAACGTATGGAGCACAGCCGTGGAATACTGATGTGCAAAAAAAGAAACCTGAATAATTTCAGGTTTCTTTCGTGCAAAGCATATGTGAAGGGGGATACCTTCTATGTATGCTTTGCTTTATACAAGCCCTAACCAATGTACCAATTGTGTAGAGAGGAATGTAACAACAATGGCGATAACGGTAGGGATTGCAAACGATAAGAATGTCCATTTTGCACTTTTTGTTTCTTTGTATATATTAACAAGTGTTGTTCCGCACGGGAAATGAAGAAGTGAGAACAACATTGTGTTTAACGCTGTTAACCAAGTCCAACCATTTTCTAGGAATAGATTTTTAATTTGATTAAAATCATCTATTTCAGTTAAAGCCCCAGTTGATAAGTAAGACATTAATAAAATTGGGATTACAATTTCATTAGCGGGTAGTCCAAGAATGAATGCAGCTAGAATAAACCCGTCAAGTCCTAACATTTTAGCAAATGGATCTAGGAAGTTTACAAAATACATAAGTAAGCTTGTGTCACCGATAAAAATGTTAGCAAGTAACCAAGTTAATGCAGCCGCAGGGGCAGCAACAACTATAGCTCGTTTTAAAACATAGATTGATTTATCGAGTGTTGCGCGAACAATTGTATTCCAAACTTTTGGCTTGCGGTACGGAGGTAACTCAAGTGTGTAGTGAGTTGGAACCCCTTTTAAGGCTGTTTTTGATAGTACCCAAGAAACAGTTAATGTCATAATAACACCAATTACAACCATTCCAACTACAACACCAGCAGTAACCAATGTTTGCATACTGCCTGTATAACCAGCAGCCATAAATAGTGAAGCCATTAAAATTAACATAGGCCAGCGACCGTTACAAGGAACGAAGTTGTTCGTTAAAATTGCTAGCATACGTTCACGTGGTGATTCAATGATACGTGTTGACATAATGGCTGCTGCATTACAACCAAATCCCATTGCCATTGTTAAAGATTGTTTCCCGTGTGCGCCGGATCGTTTGAATAAGCGGTCCATATTAAACGCGACACGTGGTAAGTATCCGTAGTTTTCTAATAGCGCGAACATAGGGAAAAAGATTGCCATAGGTGGTAACATAACGCTAATAACAGCACCGATACCACGGAACAAACCAAGTATTAAAATGCCATGTAACCATTCAGGTGCATGCGCTGCTTGGAACCAAGATGTTAAATATCCTTCGGCCCATCCGAAGAATTCGGCAATCATATCAGATGGTACGTTAGCGCCTGCAATTGTAAGATAAAAAATAATAGATAAAATACCGAGCATAATTGGGAATCCCCAGATTGGAGATGTGAAAATTTTATCTAGTTTTTCGGAACGATATAATTTATCAGTATTTGTATATTGGATGGATTCTTTACATATGCTTGCGGATGTTCGGTAAATATCTCCGACTATATCATCTCGTATATCTTCTTTTGAAAGTGTTTGTGCATGTTGAATAATATAGTCTAATGGAAGAGCTTTACTGGCTGAGTGAGATTCCATTAATTACGACCTCCCTTACAAGTGGTTCATTATGGTGTTTTTGAAGTGTAGTTAAGAAATTTTTATCTCCATCTAATATACGTAACGTAATCCAACGTGCTGGATACGTATCACCGAATACTTTATAAATTTGTGGCTCTAATTCCTGAATCATATTTTCGATTTTTTCGCTGTAAGTAATTTTAATTGGTGTTGGAATTAGTTTTTTATTTGCTACTTTTGCAATAACATTTAGCAAATGACCAATACCTACTCGGTTACGTGCTGAAATTTTAACGACAGGCACACCAAGTGATTTTGCTAATTTCTTTTCATCGATAACAATCCCTTTTTTCTCGGCTTCATCAATTAAGTTAATGCAAATGACTACATTATTTGTCATCTCCATCACCTGGAGTGCTAAATTTAAATTTCTTTCCATAGCAGTTGCGTCTATAACAACTACAGTTACTTCTGGTTTTTCAAATATAATATAATCCCTTGCTACTTCTTCGTCTGCGGAATTTGAGTATAGTGAGTAAGTTCCAGGTAAATCTATTAATGTATAATTACTTCCGTTATGTTCATATTCTCCTTCAGCTTTTAAAACAGTTTTTCCCGTCCAGTTTCCAGTATGTTGTTTTAAGCCTGTTAAAGTATTAAATAATGTACTTTTCCCTGTATTTGGGTTACCAGCTAAAGCGATACGATGTTTGCTCATCTGAAATCATCTCCTATTAATACCCCGAAAATAAGGGAGCTTTCTTCTTTACGCAGTGCAATAGTTGTGTTGCTCACTTGATAAGCGACCGGATCTCCAAGTGGACTGCGTTGCAATACTTTAATCGTCGCCCCCGGGATAAATCCCAAATCTAATAAGCGTCGTTTCATAGTTCCTTCTAATTGTATCTTCTCAATTTGTACAAACTCTCCTATTTTAAATTCGGAAAGTGGTTTTATATTAGCCGATACCATAAAAGTTACCTCATCTCTATATTTTTAGTTTGAGTTTAAAAAGTTTCCTTAGGTAAACTTTTTGTTAGTAATATATAGACTACATTGGATGATGCTGTCAATTGGTACTTTAAAAATATTCATTTAATTTTAGAATTGTTCCAATTTATTTAGTTGTACTAAAAAATATTACTGAAATTCTTTTTTATGTGCATAAATTAGGCGTGTAAAAGTTACAAAATACAGCGGAATTGTAAATATAACTTTAATTAAAAGGGAAAAAGAGAGAAAAACATTTACATTGGATTTACATTGTTAAGAATAAATTTACATTACAGCTTAAATAGTGTGGATTTTGTTGGGTTCTTTAACTATAAATGTTGGGATTCCTAGTTTTTAAGGATTATTATCGTCATTTACTTAAAATTAAAAATT
This sequence comes from Bacillus cereus group sp. BfR-BA-01349, assembly GCF_022663795.1. Classification (NCBI taxonomy): domain Bacteria; kingdom Bacillati; phylum Bacillota; class Bacilli; order Caryophanales; family Bacillaceae; genus Bacillus; species Bacillus cereus group sp. BfR-BA-01349. The sequence goes on along the minus strand of NZ_JAKUGE010000020.1, from coordinate 6,880 downwards.
GCTTAACACTTACATAATATTATTGTCCTACAATGAATTTGTGTTCGAAAGAAGTAGACAAATGTGAAAAGTGATAATCCAAATGGGGGTACAAGACATGGTTATGAAAAAGGGTATTAAATTTTCTTTAGCAGCTTTAGTGGTAGCGGGTTCATTAGTGGGATGTGGAAAAGCAGAAGAGACATCAGGTAAAGATGCTAAAGGAAACGATAATGCAAAACAAGAATTGTCAGGTACGATAGCAGCTGCAGGCTCTACAGCACTTCAACCTCTTGCAGAGGAAGCTGGAAAGAAATTTATGGAGAAAAATTCAAACGTTTCTATTCAAGTGCAAGGTGGCGGTAGTGGAACTGGAATTAACCAAGTAGCTTCTGGTGCAGTCCAAATTGGTAACTCAGATGTTCCATCTGCAGATAAAATAAAAGATGCTAATAAGGCGAAAGAATTAGTAGATAACAAGGTAGCGGGTATTGCATTCGCACTTGTCGTAAATAAAGATGTAAAAGTTGATAACTTAACAGTACAACAAGTACAAGATATCTTCACTGGAAAAGTAACAAACTGGAAAGAAGTAGGCGTGAAAGATGAAAAAATCAACGTGATTAATCGTCCAGCTTCTTCTGGTACACGTGCTACATTTGAAAAAACAATTATGAAAGACGCGAAAATCAATGATGGAACTGGTACTACACAAGATTCTAACGGTGCAGTAGAACAAGCGATTAACTCTACTCCAGGTTCAGTAAGTTATTTAGCGATGTCTTACATGGTTGGCGAGAAAAAAGGTGCGCTACAAACAGTAAAAATTGATGGTGCTGAACCAAAAGTTGAAAACATTGCGTCTGGTAAATATCCATTTTGGTCTTACGAGTACATGGTAACGAAAGGTGAGGCAAAAGAAGCAACAAAAGCTTACATTGACTATGTAAAAGGTAAAGATTTTGAAAAGCAAGTAGAAGATATGGGTTATATTCCAATGTCTAAATTAAATAAGTAATAAAATTTATGGGGCTGGCTGCAAGGCCAGTCCTGTTCATTTCAATTTATGAAGTGGGGTCTGTCCTGTGATGAAGGGGAAAAAACAAATTAATTACGTAAAAAGTGAATATATAGGAAGATCACTTGTTACGTTTTGTGGTATTTTTATTGTTTTAATTACATTAGCTATTATTGCGTTTATTTGTGGTAAAGGTATTCAATCTTTTACACAAAGTGGTATCTCATTTACTGAGATGTTAACATCGACAAAATGGAATCCAAATGCTGATCAAGGATCCTTCGGGGCTTTAATTTTCATTGTAGGTTCAACGGTGGTTTCGTTAGGTGCGGTCATTATTAGTGCACCAATTGCTATAGCTCTTGCTATATTCATGAATTTAATTTCGCCAAAGTTTGGAAATAAAGTATTGAAGCCTGTTTTAGAATTATTAGTTGGTATTCCTTCGGTTGTATACGGATTATTAGGGGTTACGATTTTAGTGCCACTATTACGTGATTCGTTTGGGGGAGTAGGCTTTAGTTTAATTGCGGGTATTGTTGTATTAAGTATTATGATTTTGCCAACTATTGCTAGTATCGCTTCTGATGCAATACGTTCTGTTCCATTTGATTATTTAGAAGCTTCTTATGGTCTAGGATCAACGAAATGGCAAGCGATTAGCCGAGTAATTGTTCCTGCTGCGAAGAAAGGGATTTTAACAGGTGTTGTTTTAGGTTTAGCGCGTGCTTTTGGTGAAGCGCTAGCGGTTCAAATGGTAATCGGGAATACGATTAAATTACCAGAAGGAATATACAGTCCAACAGCGACGTTAACTGGTATTTTAACAATGGACATGACAAATACATTAAACGGAACTGCTTGGAACAATGCGCTATGGACTTTAGCAATGATTTTACTTGTTATTTCATTCCTGTTTATTTTAGTAATTCGAGCGATTGGGCAAAGAGGTGAGCGATAATAATGAATGCAAGAACGGTAAATAAAGTTTGGACAGGTATCTTTTATACGATTGCAGCTTTAGTTGTAGCTTTGCTAGTGTTCTTAGTGTTTGAGATTTTACAAAAGGGATGGGGTTTTTGGGATCCTAATTTCTTGTTTGGAGAACCAAGTAATACAAGAGCTGGTGGTGGGATTGGTCCGCAGTTATTCAATTCTTTCTATATGCTTGTTATAACGCTTATTATATCTATTCCTCTTGGATTAGGTGCTGGAATATATTTAGCAGAGTATGCAAAGCAAGGACGTTTTTTAAACTTTGTTCGTTTATGTATCGAGACAATGGCATCTTTACCTTCTATTGTTGTTGGTTTATTCGGTTTGTTAGTGTTCGTTACAATGACTGGTTGGGGATATACAGTAATGGGTGGTGCCCTTGCTTTAACTATTTTAAACTTACCGGGCTTAACGCGTGTTTGTGAAAATGCGATTTCAGAAGTTCCTTCTAATGTGAAAGAGGCAAGTCTTGGGCTAGGTGCAACGAAGTGGCAAACGATCACTCGTATTATTATTCCGTCGTCATTACCACAAATCATTACAGGTGTTATTTTAGCTGCGGGTCGTATATTTGGTGAAGCAGCGGCATTAATTTATACAGCGGGTTTAACATCTCCGATTTTAAATTCAGCAGCGGACTTCTCAAGTCCTGCTCATCCTTTAAATCCATTTAGACCAGCTGAAACGTTAGCGGTTCACATTTGGAAGTTAAATTCTGAAGGAATTATCCCGGATGCGAAGTTAATTGCGACAAAATCTGCAGCTGTATTAATTATTATGGTATTACTATTCAATGTTATTTCACGCTTGATAGCATCTATATTACACAAGCGCTTTACAGGAACGAAAAGAAAAAGTAAAACGACGAAAAAGGTAAAAGCGGCATAAATTATAAAGAAGAACTCTCTACTTATAAATAGGGGGTTCTTTTGTATTTTAATTATAGAAGGAAAGGGCGTAACGATTGTTGAATTTGTGATTAATTATATAGACGAACAGATGTAATTTAGATTGTGGATTCTAGTGAATCTCTAGAACGGTACGCGGAAAAAATGATGGATTATATGAGTAGGTAGAGAAAAAGGGTTATCTTCATTCGTGAAGATAACCCTTTTCTTTTAAATGTCAGGTGTTTCTGTAGAAGTGCTTATTTTTCTACGGGAGCGTCTTTTTCTCCCGATTTTATCTAATAGTTCATACATAACTGGAACAACTACTAATGTAAGAAGAGTTGAGACTGCCAAACCACCGATGAGAACGACGGCTAAACTTTTTGATACCATACTCCCTGCTTGGGATTGGCCAAATAGAAGTGGGAGCATAGCAACGATTGTTGTAATAGCTGTCATAATAATTGGGCGTAGTCTAGTAGAACCTGCTTCAAGTAAGGCTTCTCTTGTTTCCATTCCGTGTTCCCGATTTTGTTGGACTCTTTCTATTAATACAATAGCGTTTGTAACAACAATCCCGATTAACATTAACGCGCCGATTAAGGAATTTACATCAACAGGTGTTCGTGAAACGATTAAGCCTAAAATACCACCGACAGCAGCTAACGGTAAGGAGAATAGGATTGCAAAAGGAGCACGTGCTTGCCCGAAGGTGATAACCATAATTAAATATACAATCCCTATTGCAATCCCCATAATTTTGAATAAATCTGTAAAATTCTCTTGCATAGATTCAGTAGCTCCTGCGATATTGACTTTTGCACCACTAGGTAAATCTAAGTCAGTTATCGCTTTATTTACTGCTGTGTTTACTTTACTCAAATCTTCATTTGAAGCTTCGGCTGTAATTTGGATTGTTTCTTTTCCGTCTTTATGGAAAATTTCTGTTTGCGTTTGTTTTTCTGAAATAGTTGCGATGTCTTTTAAAGGTATTGGGCCATTAATAGGTGATAGTATGTTTGTATTTAAAATATCTTCTTGTTTATTAATGTTTTCTTTTTTGTGTTCTATCATAATAGTAGTTTTTTCATTATTAATTGTAATTTCGCCAATAGGTGATTTCTTCATAAGGAATGCTACTTGTTGCGCAGCTATTTCTGGTGTTAAACCTAGTTGTTCAGCCTTTGTTTGATCAATATGAATTTGCCATTCTTTCTTAGAGTCTTCTAAATTTGTTTTTACTTTAGAAAGATCATCCATGCTTTTTAGTTTTGTTTCAACGATAGTAGCCGCCTCTTTTAAATCCGCTTCGTTAGTAGCTGTTACGTTAAATTGTAAGTTATTGCCGCCGCCAGAACTTGAATAACTTGTTTTTATATAATCAAGTTCAGCAGGCTCAAAAGTTTTATTTTCCTTTTTTAACTCTTTAATATATTGATCAATATCAGAACCTTTTTTAAAGACTACGAATATACTAGCAAGGTTATTTTTAGTTGTTTGCCCCCATTGTGCATCTTCTGCGCTAGATCCCATTCGTAAAATAACGTCTGTTATATCTGAATTAGAAAGTAATTTCTTTTCAAAATCAAATGCTTTTTGTTTTTGAGATTCAGCATTATAATCGGCTGGAAATGTCATGTTAATAGATAACATTGTGTCGTCTTCAGATTTTATGTTTGCTTTCGGTAGTAATATATAGGCCGCAATTGATCCTGCAAATAATAAAAATGAAGTAAGTAGAATAATGAATTTATGAGAAAGAGCCCACTTTAATGTAGCGACATATCGTGATGAAGAACTTGGCTTTCGATGCTTTGTTTTTTTGAGTAGTAAAAAAGCCATAAGTGGAACAACTGTTAGTGCAACGATTAAGGATGATAGTATAGAATATACAACTGCTAATACCATAGGTAACATTAATTTTCCGATTGCTCCTGATACGAGGCCGATAGGTAAAAAAACAGCGACCGTTGTTAAAGTAGAAGAAGTAATTGCGACTGCGACTTCTTTCGTTGCATCGAGAATGATATCTTTAGAGAAAGAATCTTTTTGTAAACGGCGGAAAATATTCTCGATGACAACGATACTATCATCGACGAGACGTCCAACCGCAACAGCTAAACCACCGAGGGTTAAAATGTTAAGCGTAATGTTAGATTGATGTAGTAAAAAGAGTGTTAATAAAATAGATAATGGAATACTGACAACAGCGATGAGTGTTGTTCGGAAGTTACGTAAAAAGATTAAGATAATTAGAGTTGCAGCGATTGCTCCAAGTATTACTTCTTTTCCCATGCTAGTAACAGCATTTTCAACTTGTTCATGGGTTGAAGCCAAAAGTTTAATAGAAAATTGATTTTTATATTCCTTATCTATCTCTTTAACTTTTTTATCAATCTCTTTTCCAATGGCAACTGCATTTTTACTTGGCTCTTTCATGATGATTAATCCTGTGCCTTCTTCTCCGTTTATATGTGAGATTGTATCGTAGTGTTGTTTAATTTCAATTTGAGCAATGTCTTGCAATTTCACTTGGGGTGCCACAGTGATGTTTTTAATGTCATTTACATTTTTTATGTCCCCAATGACGCGGAGGTTGTATTCTTCCTGATTAACAGTAATTGCCCCAGCTGGAGTAGAAGTTTCTTTTCCTTGTAAAACAGTTAATATCTGCTGTGATGTTACGTTTTTGTTTTTTAATTGTTCGGATCAAGTACGATAGATAATTCAGAGGTGGATTTTCCGAAAAACATAACGTTGGCAACACCATCAATGTTTTCGAGTTGTGGTACGATTTCTTTTTCAATTTGTTTTTCATCTGCTTTTGAAAAACCGTTTTGTTTCTGGATAGTAATTTGAGCGAGTGGAATCATAGAAGTGTTTAATTGACTAACTACGGGCTTGGTTACATCTTTAGGTAATTTAATTATATTGACGGCTTTTTCGACTTCGCGTGCTGCATCTTTCATGTTTGCTTTTGATGTATACGCAATGTCGATACGTGATAATCCCTCGTATGTAGAAGAAGTAATGGTGTCGACGTGCTCTAAATTGCGAAATTGTTTTTCGAGAGGATCAGTTACATCTTTTGTCATCGTTTCAGCGTCGAGTCCTTGAGATAAGGTTGTGACGGTAATTGCTGGATTGTCGATACTTGGTAAAAATTCCATAGGTAATTTAGAGCCGGAATAAACACCGAGTATGGAAATGAGAAAAATCATGATGATAATGGCAGCTCGGTTTTTTAATGAAAACTTTGTTAACCTATCCATAAAATAATTCCTCCATTGGTTTATTTATAGTTGAGTGCGTCCTTTCTTACTATATAACAAAAAATGGATATTTTTCATCAATTAAATGTAAAAAAATTCTAACAATATCCTTAAGTTTATAATAGGGTTGGAATGTTGTTAATTTGTAGGGAGATAAATTTTGAATGAGAAGGAAGGGGATAATGCGCGCGAGTGGTTGTTTAATGTAGATGGGATTTTTTCTTACGGCTAATTTGTATGGTTATTTTATAGAAGGATAATTATTATAAACTTTAATATAGAAGAGAATGAAAATTTGGGAAGGCATTGTGAAATACAATTTGGTTGAACGGAGTGTATTAGCATACAATTAAAATAACTATTTTCAGTAGTAAGGATAATAGTTATTTCTATAGAAGAAATTAGGGTAGATAATTTTTTTATGTTTTTTATAAAAACACTTGTTATTTGAAAATCATGATGGTATATTAATAAACGTCGCTGATGCGGAAACGCAGAAAACGACAAAAAAGAAATTTTAAAACTTAGTTGACATCGAAAAATGAAGATGTTAATATGATGAAGTCGCTTCTGAAGCGGTGGACAAGTTCTTTGAAAACTGAACGAAACAAACAACGTGAAACGTCAATTTTTATTTTAGATGCTAGACAAACTAACTTTATTGGAGAGTTTGATCCTGGCTCAGGATGAACGCTGGCGGCGTGCCTAATACATGCAAGTCGAGC